>JAFYPS010000030.1 GCA_017547395.1 Clostridia bacterium | reverse complement strand
GTATACGGGCTTCTACGTAAATATCGGTCTTGACCGTCTTGTAATGATGCGTTACGGAGTTGACGACGTGCGTCTGTTCCACAGCACCGACCTCAGATTCCTCAAGCAGTTCAATTAAAGGAGAAAGCGAAAATGAAATTATCACTTAATTGGATTAAAGACTACGTAAAGATTCCTGATGATATGGATCTTACAAAGCTCGCATACGACCTCACGATGTCTACTGTTGAAGTAGAGGGGGCAGAGAGCCTTGCGGAGCGTTTTGAAAAAATCGTTGTAGGTGTGATAGAAGAAGTTCTTCCTCATCCCAACGCAGACAAACTTCGTGTTTGTAAGGTTGACGTCGGCGACGGCGAAATCAAGGATATCGTTTGCGGCGGCAGCAATCTTGAAGCGGGAATGAAGGTTGTTGTTGCTTGTCCCGGTGCGATGGTACGCTGGCACGGAGAGGGCGAGCCTGTTGAAATAAAGAATGCAAAGCTTCGCGGTGTTGCAAGCTTTGGTATGATCTGTGCATCCGTCGAGGTTGGTCTTAGCGATCTTTTCCCTGCTGCAGAGGAGCACGAGATTATGGACGTTACTTCACTCGATGTAGCGGCAGGTACACCTCTTGCTACAGCGCTTAATCTTGACGATATTATTCTCGAGATTGACAACAAGTCTATGACTAACCGTCCTGACCTTTGGGGCCACTACGGTATCGCACGCGAGATTGCAGCTCTTTACGATCTTCCTCTTGTTGAATTTGATAAGTACGTTCCCGAAACAACCGAATCTTACGACGTAAGAATTATGGATGAGGAAAGATGTCCCCGCTATATCGGCGCGCGCATTGAAGGTCTTTCCGTAAAGCCTTCTCCTTTTGAAATGCAGAGCCGTATCTGGCGCGTGGGTATGCGTCCAATAAACGCGCTTGTTGACGTTACTAACTACGTAATGCTTGCGACAGGTCAGCCCACACACGTTTTTGACTCTAATCATATTATCAATCATATTGAAATACGCCGCGCAAACGAGGGAGAGAACCTCCAGCTTCTCAATGACAAGAATCTTGAACTTTCTACCGATGACCTCGTAATTGCAGATGCTGAGGGTGCGGTTGCTCTCGCAGGTGTAATGGGCGGAGCAAAGGATTCTGTTCTTCCCGAAACAGACAGTGTTATCCTCGAGGTTGCAAACTTTGAGTCGAGAGGCGTTCGCAGAACCGCACTTCGCTATGATAACCGAACCGAGGCTTCCTCCCGTTATGAAAAGGCGATCGATCCCGAGCGTTGCGACATTGCACTTTCACTTGCTATGGAGCTTTTTGCAAAGCTTTATCCCGAGATGAAGGTTACTGCATACAACGACCAGTATCCGAATAAACTTGTTAAGAAGGAAATCGACGTTGAGCTTGAGTGGCTTGACCGCCGTCTTGGCAAGCGTATACCTAAAGAAGTTGTTGAAAAGAAGCTTGGCACAATGGGATTTGAGGTATCGTTTACCGATACAAATATGCACATTGTAGTTCCCACGTGGCGCTCTACAGGTGACGTTTCCATTAAGGCTGACGTTATGGAAGAAGTTGCCCGTATGTACGGCTACGAAAACTTTGAGGCAACTCAGATTACCACCACTTTTGACGGTGCGATCAATCAGCTTGATACCGATCTTATCCGTAAGGTTAAGGAATATCTTGCATTCCGCTCTAATATGCAGGAGATTTTCACGTATCCTTGGATGAGCGACGAGTTTGTAAATGCGCTTATCCCCGATACAAGCAATATTCTGGCTCTTGCGACTCCTCCGTCACCTACCGAAAAGTATATCAAGTCATCGCTTCTTCCTAATATCTGTAAGGCTATTGTTAAGAACGAGCGTAACTTTGATGAGTTCGATATTTTCGAGGAAGCGCAGATTTTCCTTAACAGCGACTATACCGAGAAGTATAACAACGAAAAACTTCCTTGTCAGAAGCGCCATCTTGGTTGCGCATTTGTAGGCAAGAACGACGATATTGACGGTATTTTCCGCCGTGCAAAGGGTGTAATCGGTATGATGCCTCGCTACACTCATATGGAGGGCTTTACTTTCGAGAGAATTGAAAAGCCTTATTGGGCGGATAACGTTGTATGGCTTAATATTTGTCTTAACGGTAAGCGAATCGGCGATATGGGTCTTCTTTCCAAGAAGGCGGCACTCGCTTGCGGAATCAAGGTTCTTTCCGCGGTACTTGTAGAGCTTGATATGGATGAGTTTGTGCCTTTCAGATCGAGAACAAACCGCTATACTCGCCTTGCAGAGTTCCCGATGAATGAGTATGACGTTTCATTCCTTATTGATTCTATGGTTAAGTGGGATGATATTTACGCTTGTATTATGAGCAAGAAGAATGAGCTTCTCCACGATGCTTGTTTTGTTGATGAATATAAAGGTAAGCAGATACCCGAGGGCAAGAAGTCACTCACCGTTCGTCTTGTTATCGGCTCTGCAGAAAAAACACTTACCAGCCAGGAAATTGAGTCGGTTGCAAACAGTATCGTCAAGAGAATTTCCAAAAACTTTGATGCAGGTATTCGTACAGTTTAATTTATGATTTACAGTAACATACTTGAAGCAATGGGGAACACCCCAATGATAAAGCTGAGCAGAATGGTTCCTGATGACTGCGCAGACATTCTTGTTAAATTTGAGGGGCTTAACGTAGGCGGCTCGATAAAAACAAGAACTGCATATAATATGATTATGGCTGCGCGTGCGGCGGGTAAAATCAACGAGAATACAATTATCGTTGAGCCGACAAGCGGCAATCAGGGAATCGGTCTTGCTCTTGTAGGAGCGGTTTTGGGATATAGAACGAAAATCATAATGCCTGATTCTGTCAGCGAAGAGAGAAGAAAGCTTGTTCGCCATTACGGCGCAGAGGTAATTCTTATTCACGATGCCGGTAATATCGGCGAGTGTATTGAAGAATGTCTTAATACCGCACTCAAAATGCAAGAAGAGGATGAAAACGTTTTTGTGCCTCAGCAGTTTGAGAACCCTGCAAATCCGCAGATTCAGCGTGAGCAGACGGGTATGGAGATAATTGAGCAGGTAAATGGACCTATTCACGGCTTTTGCTCGGGTATCGGCACAGGCGGCACTATTACGGGAATCGGTGAAACTTTGAAAAAATACAATCCCGACATAACAATTTGGGCAGTAGAGCCTGAAAATGCGGCAATTCTTTCAGGAGGTTCTATCGGTACGCACGTACAGATGGGAATAGGTGACGGGCTAATCCCCCCTATTCTGAATCGTGAAATATACAACGATGTTTGTATAATTAATGATGAAGAGGCAATTGAAACTTCCAAAGCGCTTGCTGCCAAAGAGGGAATAATGTGTGGAATTTCAAGCGGAACAAACGTTGCAGCCGCGATAAAACTCGCAAAACGTCTCGGAAAAGGAAAAACCGTTGTAACCGTTCTTCCCGACACTGCCGAAAGATATTTTTCCACCCCGCTTTTTGAGTAAAACTAAAAAACGTCATTGTTTTTACAATGGCGTTTTTTCTTTGCATAGTTTGTAATTTTGTTTCATAGAATTCAGTAACTAAAATGCAACAAGGAGAAAACTATGAGAGCAGAAAGCATTGATAAAAAAGAGTTTGTACTCACAAAGCAGAATTTTGTGCAGTCTGAAAGGGTATCGCAGAACGTATTTTTTGAAAGCAGCGGTGAATATGTTTTGCCTGACTATATGCCAAAGGTCGAAAAGCTGCTAAGAGCAGAGTCGAAAATTCTGCCGCCGTCGCGCTATATGTCAGGCGGTGGGGTGCAGATGACGGGAAATATACTTCATTCGCTGATTTACGTAGGCGACGAGGGTGAAATAAGTGCAACCGTTCTTCCGTCTAAATATGAATTTACCGTTCCGTATGAAGAAGGTAAAGTGCCGAATGCTATTTTTGCTTCCCCTGTAATCGACAGCGCAAATTGCAGACCCTGCGCCCCGCGCAAGGTAACCGTACGTTCTAAAATGCGCGCGACACCGAGACTCGCGTATGAAGAAGACATAACACCTTTTGTTCCTTCCGAGGAGGGAGTTTTTATGCTTTCCGGTGAGCTGGATACGGTTAATATGAAAACTCTTAGAGCTGATAACGTGAGCGTCTCTGAAACCGTAGAACTTGATATTCCCGAAAAAGCACGGCTTATATGGTGCGGAGCAAATGCGGCGGTTACGGACGTAAGAACGGGTGAAGGCGGGGTACAGGTACGCGGTGAAGTTTATGTAAAACTGCTCAGTGTAAACGGTACCGCGGCAGAAATGCATACTAAAAAAATTCCGTTTGAAGAGTATCTTGACGGAGAACTTCCGAAAAAGTCTGTGGCTACGGCAAATGCATATGTAATTTCGACAGAAGCGGGCAGAGCTGAAGGCGGCGCACTTGTTGATGCGGTGCTTACGGTCGAAGCGGCAGTGTATAGTCAGTGCAAGACCGATGCCGTATTTGATGCATATTCCGAAAAGTTTGAAATGGAGGCGGAGTACACAAAAGTTCCCGTTTCAAAGCTTTTGTTATGCCGCAGCAGTGTATACAACATAAACGGAAGGCTTCCTCAAAATACTCTTGCAGGGTATTCCGAAATGCTTGATGCTGCCGGTGCTTCTTATGTCGATGAAATTGTGTGCGAAAACGGAAAAACTACGGTAAACGGAAGAAATAATTTACATTTTATATTCAAAACTGCTGACGGCACGTATTCGTCGGCAGAACACAGCTTGCCGTTTAAAATAGTTTTGGATTGTGAATCGCAGAGCGCCGTTGAATCTGTGGCAAGCGCTGCTATTGCCGGTATTCGCACAAGGGCGGACGGAGAAAACATAGTATGCGATATCGAGATGGCGCTGAGCATACGCGTTATAGAAAAAAGCGAGACCAGAATAGTAAAGAAAGCTGATGCAACAGGAGCAAAAAAGTGTGAAAAAAGCAATTATCCGCTTTGCCTTATTTATCCGCACGGTGAGAGTCTCTGGTCGCTTGCAAAGAGGTATCACGTTTCTCCTGAAAAACTTGCAAAGGTAAATTCAATTAATATTGAAAAGAGCAAATACACGACGCCTGAGGCTATTTCGGAAAAGAAAATACTTATGCTGCAATTTTAGCAAAAAATAACAAATTATTTTTTCTTTTAACGGGGCAAACTATTTATGCGTGCAAAAGGCACTCAAAATTTTGAGAACCGAAGAGGAAAAAACAATGATTATTGACAAAGTAGCACTTATTCTTACCATTATAGGCGCGCTTAACTGGGGCTCCATCGGCCTTTTCAGTTTTGACCTTGTCGCATGGCTTTGCGGCGGTCAGGCGGCT
This sequence comes from Clostridia bacterium, assembly GCA_017547395.1. The sequence goes on along the minus strand of JAFYPS010000030.1, from coordinate 2,303 downwards.
ATTGTAAGCCGCATCGTCTATACGGTGGTTGCTCTTGCAGGCATTTGGTGCATTTCACTGCTTTTTCGCCCTAGTGCAGAAGAGGTAAGAGAATAAAAATAACGGAGTCTTTTGACTCCGTTATTTTTATTTGAAGATTTTTTTGAAAAATTTTAAAACATCCGAGAATGAAATCTTTCCATCGTTGTCAGCGTCAAATGCATTAAATCTGCCGACGTCATTGTATTTGTTCATTTTTAGTGCGCAAATGCCGTCGTTAACAGTCACTTTGTTATCGTTGTCAACGTCGTATGAAAGAAATACTTTTTCAAGCGCTTCAAGCACACGTGCATTTAACTTGTCGTAGGAAAGTATGTTAAGGTGCTGCGTATCTGCAAAAACATCATAATTTATTGAGCCGTCGGCAAGCAAACCGTTAAATACACCGTTTTCGTCCGTACCAATACTAAATCCGTCGACAAGGGTTATCCAGCTTGAATTTTCGGCTGCGTATTCTGTCCACAGACGGTTAAGGTCAAGCACCATTTCTCTATACTGTTCATATCTTGAAGGTTGGTACCATTCTGTTATAAGGATAACCTTGAGTCTTGGATTCGAAGCGCGCATAATATCAAGAGTCTTGGACAAATATTTCAGCGTATCGGTATTTTTGCGTATAGCCATATCGTTAGAGCCGGTCATTACGATAACTGTATCTGCTCCGTACGTCGTAAGTTCGTCGGCAATTGTAAACCAGAATTCAGTGCTTGTAGCACCGATTCCCACGTTCATCACTTTTCCGTACTTGCCCAAAATCTCATGTACATGATACCATCTGCCCATATGTGAGTGTCCCCAGATGATTATATCCGCTTTGTCAGGGGTGGTTTTATCCGAAACCGTGAAATTCAGGATAGTGGCGTTTGCTTTGTCAGCAAAAACTCCGACTCCGTTACCTGTAAGCGGGGAAGAGTCGGTGTATTTGATCAGGCATTTGTCAAGAAAGTAACCGTATATTGTCGAACCGTCATATACTGCACGCAAGTCTCCTATGCCGAATACTGTGGTGCCGTGCTTGTATTCGGTCTTTTTGAGAACGGTTTCTTTTCCGTCAATCACTTTTATAAGGTGGATATATAGGTCGCTTGAATATGCAAGCTTGTAATATGAGTTTTCGTCTTTTGCAAAGACCAGACCCACCTTACCGCTTGCAGGTGTAAATACGTCTGCCGAAACAGTGCCGATTTGTTGTGACTTGTTATATACAGCAACTGAAGTATCTTCGGTAGAATCAAGCCTTGCGGCTTCGCCAAGCTGAGCAAAGCCGCCCGAAACAATGTCAAAATCCGAGGTTTCTTCCAGGGAGGGAAGAGTATAGACCTTCAGGTTGTCAAAGGCAACGTCACGGCAATCAAGACCGCTTGTAACCTTTCCGTATGCAAAAAGACCGACAGAACCTTTTTTCCAAGTATTGTGTTTTTGTGTCCAGCCCCACAGAGTCATTCCGGTATCAATATCGGTAAGAGTGGTGCTGATAATGTTTCCTCTTACCACAGTTTTGATATGAACGTTTGTATTATGATGAAGAAGTTGCTTTGATGTTATAAAAGTTTCGACTGCCGAACCGGCCCGGTTAGGTGTACGCATTACAGCGGAGTTTCCTGACGTGCTTATCATTGTCAGATAGCCACCGTGGCCGTGCCCCGCATCACTCACATTTTCAAGATCTGCCCTTGCAATAAGACCCGATGCTCCCCTGGAATTGAACATATCAACTTCTGCAACGTAGTCGGAAAGTTCGGTAATTTCTTTATTGCCCGTATAAATAATAAAAGAGTTCGTGTTACCGGCCTCAAGTCCCGTAAAGCGAAGCTTGCCGTCGACTACAGTCCAGGTATCTCTGTATTGCGTAAAATCGGAAATTGAATCTTTGTTGTCAAACGTGTTTTCATAAACAAGTTTTGCGCCAGATGTGCTTAAAGGCGTGACAGGAACGGCTGAAAAAATCGGCAGACAAAAGATGGGAAACGCTAAAAGCACAAACAAAAACTTTCTCATAGTCAACTCCTTTTTATGTTTTCAATTTTATTTTATCATTCATAAAAATAAGTGTCAATAGATTTAAAGTGTGTGAAATGTGTCAGATGTGAAAAAACGATGTTCAATATTGCACACTAAAATGAACCGTGAACTAAACCTCTTGGGTGGAAAATTGTTCTTTTGAAACAAATTTTACACAAGTTTACGGCTTGAAATCATATACTGTAGTGTGTAGCCTTGCGTATTTTTTTTCGCATAAAAGGCAAAACACAATTTTCTTAAAG
>JAFYPS010000214.1 GCA_017547395.1 Clostridia bacterium | reverse complement strand
TTTATCTTTTTACATATTTTGCATTTTCTCACATAAATTTCACAAAACTTTAAGGGTAAAAGCCTTTGACTATGCACGTGTATTATGGTAAAATAAAGTTCCAGAAATTCACGTGAGGTACATAATGAAAAGAATATCCAAGAGGGTTTTATCAGGCTTGCTTTCGGTGCTTATTGCATTTTCGGGCGTTGTTCCCGCATTTGCCGAGGAAGCCGAAGAAAATATAACGGAAACAACAGAGGTTGCAGAAACGGCTGCCGAGCAGACCGAGGAGCCGTACGTCTATGCACTTGACGGTGTAGGCGACGTTGTGTCGGCATCGTCGGTTGCATACAGTCCCGCGGCAACGCTGTATAAGTATTTCTGCCAGACAAACGGGCTTATGTCGCAGACGGTTTACAGTGCGATAATCGACCCGTCGCGCGGAGGAATCGTGCGCGGAGTATCGCTTGGCGGCAGAGTCGGCGGACGTACTGCTGTAACTGCGCTTACTGGCGAAAACGAGGACGAAAAACTTCTCCTTGCGGTAAACGCAGACTTTTTCAGTCTCGCTACAGGCGTTCCGCTCGGCGTATTTATGGAGGACGGCAGATACGTTTCCTCGTCCGACGGGCTTTGCGCCATAGGCTTTGACGCTGACGGCGGAGCATTTATCGGCTACGTCGGTGACAAGGTCACGTTTTCGCATAAAAACGATGACTTTACTGTAGAATATTTCAATAAATATCCTACGGTTTACGGCGCGTATCTTCTCACGCGAGACTTTGGCGAAACCACCTTTCTCGCAAAGGACGTTCCTTCTACCGAGTACATAATTGAAATAAACAAGGATATAACCTTCGGCAAGCGGGTGCGTGGCGAGGTGACCGAGATAAGAAGCGGCGTCTCGAACGGCGAAATTCCCGAGGGATGCGCGGTTTTGGTTGTTCCCGACGCGTATCCATACGCCTCGCAGTATAAGGATATCGAGGTTGGCGACAGGGTTTATATCGAGGCGGAGTGCAGCGAACTTTTTGAGGACGCGGTCAGCGCAGTCGGCGGCGGAGATATTCTGCTCATCGACGGCGAGGTGCCTTCGGATATGAAGGCGGAGTCGCTGCAGACAGCACGCCATCCGCGTACGGCGGTAGGCATAACCGCTGACGGACGTATTATTATGACGGTTGTTGACGGCAGACAGTCGGGCTATTCAAACGGACTTTCGCTTAAGAGTCTTGCGGCAGCGCTTAAAGCGCAGGGCGCCGTCAGCGCGCTCAACTTTGACGGAGGCGGATCAAGCACCTTTGCAGTGTTCACCGACGAGGGGGGAACACTTGTAAACAAGCCGTCCGACAATGCGGCGCGCAAGGTGCCGAATGCACTTGCCGCATATCTTGACGTTGAGGCTGCAAGCGAGCTTCATATACTTTATGCAGACGTTGAGCATTCTCTTGTGCTTTCGGGGGCAAGGCTTCCGATTTCGCTTACCGTTACCGACTTTTCCGACGAGGTAAAGGAGTTCGTTCCCACCGAGGAGAATTTCCGTGCAACCGTTGACGAAAGGTTCGGAACTGTCGAAATCGTGGACGGAGAGGTTTACTTTGTAGCAGGCAGCGCAGACGGATACGGAAATATACGTATCGAGATTGACTATGATGGAGAAACCCTCTTTTCAGACCTGTATCTCTCGGTTACGACGTCTGTTGACGGCTTTGACGTTGACGAGAGCCTGCTGCTTTCCGAAACCGATGGGCAGATGAGTTTTAACGTTTCTGTTACAAAGGGCGAAAAGGATGTCTTTATCGGTGATCTTCTCGGTGTAATGTGTGAAAACGAGAGCTTCTTTGTCGATATAGACGGTAAAAAGGTTACGCTTTCGCTCCTGCCTTTTGAGGAGGAGGCTGCCGTGACCGAGGAAACAACCGAAGAAGAAGTGACCGAAGCCGAGGAAACAGCCGAAGAGGAGGAAGTGACCGAAGCCGAGGAAACAACCGAAGCGGAAGAGACTGCCGAAGTGGAGGAAACTGCTGAAGTGACCGAAGTCACTGAAATTGCCGAAGATGCCGAAGATGCCGAAGTAGCCGAAGAATCCGAAAAAGAGGACACACGTCCCGAGGCGGCACACGGCAGGGTTGCGGTTTGGTTGCTTGATGAAACTGTTGTAATACCCGCTTACTTTGACAACGGCCTTTCGCTTTCGCTTGACAAAATGATAAGTTCGGACGTTTCGCTTTCGCTTGATACTCACACGGTAGAATACGTTGAAAATGGCGGCGTTATGGGTAGCGGAGCGTTTGAGATTGCGCCCGTTCCCGTAGAAACCACCGAGGTTAGCGAAACAACCGAAGCGACCGAAGTAACCGAAGCGACCGAAGTAACCGAGGTTAGCGAAGTAACCGAGGTTAGCGAAGTAACCGAGATTACCGAAATAACCGAAACCACCGAGGTTAGCGAAGTAACCGAGGTTAGCGAAGTAACCGAGATTACCGAAATAACCGAAACCACCGAGGTTAGCGAAGTAACCGAAACTACCGAAGTAACCGAGATTACCGAGGTAACCGAGATTACCGAAGAAACCTCTGTCGAAGAGGAGAAGCCAAAAGAGCCCGAAGGCGTGGCAGTTTCGCTGAATTCCGATGCGATAGCCAGCCGCGGACTTTCGGACAGGCGCATATGGCTGTGGGCAGACGGTCTTGACGTATCTGCAAATCCTTACGCGGTTTTCAAAATTACGGACAGCGAGGGAAACGTGCGCGAGGAGCATATATATTATGAAATGTTCTATGACTTCCTCGATTTCAGCGGACGCGCACTCCTGACGCTCTTATGCGAGTTCCCCGCGGGTGAGCGTGCAGAGTTAGTTTCTCCTTTTGTTTACACCGCTTTTGATCTTGAAAAGAAGGTAGTAATCGGAAGTTTTGTGCTTTCCGAGGAGTTTGATACAAATCTCTATTCGGATACGGCTGATCACTGGTCGAATTACTATGTAAATTCGCTTTCCTATATGGGTGTTGTAAACGGCAGCGTTGTAGATGACCTTCCCGTTTTCCGTCCCGACGACAAGCTCAGCCGCGAGCAGTTCGCAAAGATTTTAGTCGGCTATTTAAAGCTTGACACTGAAGAATTCAATGACGTTCCCCTTGACTTTGAGGATGCAGAGGATATTTCCGACTGGGCGATTCCGTACGTCCGCGCGGTAATCGGCGCATCCTATATGCGCGGTCGCGAAACGATACGCGGCACTATTGCTTTTGCGCCCAAGGATCCGATAACAAGAGAAGAGGCGTTCTACGTGCTTGGCGGATTGTTTAAGGAAGAGTACGGCGATGAGCTTCTCTTTACCGACGGCGGCGAAATTGCGCCCTGGGCGGCAGAAAATCTTGCAAGACTTGTGACTCTCGGACTTGTCGGCGGCTACGATGACGGCACCGTGCGCCCCAAAGGGCATATCACGAGAGCCGAGGCGGCAACCGTTGTCGTAAAGATTGCAGACCTTGTGGCAAATTCTTAAATCGGTTGCATTTTCGGGTAAAATATGGTAAAATCAGTTTATAATAAGATTTGGAGGCAGTTATGGAGCAGTATTCTATTTCACTTGCCGAGTTTGCAAAAGAGCATTCGCTCGAGGCGGCATATCTTCCCTGTCCTGCGGAAAAAATTCTGATAACAAAGACCGAGGTTATCCGTCCCGGTCTTGCACTCAGCGGCTATTTCGACGTTTTTGATGCGGAGAGAATCCAGATCATTGGCAGAGCCGAAATGAGTTATCTCAACAGCCTTTCTCCCGAGGTTTTTGACAGTACCGTAGAAGCGTTTATGTCAAAGCAGCCTAAAGCCGTTGTTCTGACTTCGTCAATGTCTTTCCCCGAAAAGATGCTTTCCTGCGCAAAGAAATACGACGTTCCGCTCTTTTCCTCTTCTATGAGAACGAGTGAACTTGTTGCGGCGGCTATAGCGTATCTAAGCGTTCAGCTTGCTCCGAGAATTACGCGCCACGGTGTACTTGTCGAGGTTTACGGCGAGGGTATTCTTATTCTCGGCGACAGCGGCGTAGGTAAGAGCGAGACCGCAATCGAACTTGTAAAGCGCGGACACCGTCTTATCGCGGACGACGCCGTTGAAATCAAGCGCGTTTCTGCAAAGTCGCTCGTCGGCACTGCGCCCGAGATTATCCGCCACTACGTTGAGCTTCGCGGTATCGGAATTGTTGACGTCCGCAGACTTTTCGGTATGGGTTCGGTAAAGCTCACCGAAAAGATAAACCTTGTTGTAACGCTTGAACCCTGGGTTCAGGGAAAGATGTACGACCGTCTCGGAATGGAGTCCGAAACGATGGAAATTCTCGGAATCGAGGTTCCGGCGCTTACAATTCCCGTTCGCCCCGGTAGAAATCTTGCGGTAGTTCTTGAGATTGCCGCTATGAACAACCGTCAGAAAAAGATGGGTTACAATACCGCCGAGGAATTCAATAAACGCCTTATGGGTCAGTACGGAATGGACGAAACCGATAAGAACAGATAAAATAAAAACACCCGTTTTTCTCTGTTGTCCTTAACGGAGAATTGGCAGGCACAAAATTTCGGCAGAGAACGTGTTTTCTCTGCCGATTTGTGTATAATGGGGATAGCAAAAAAGCCGTCCTCCGGGAGGAAGGTGGCACGCGAAGCGTGACGGAAGGAGCCCGCGTAACTTTGAAGTTTTGATATGTTTTATTGTCACGCATTCTCCCTCACCCGACTTCGTCGGGAGCTCCCTCCCGGAGGGAGCCTCAAGACGCGCCTGACTGCCCCCGGCAGTCATTCACTACCGACCCTTCGAATCCTTTGCCGCTTGAAACAAAAAAACCAAGGACAAAAGTCCTTGGTTTTTATGGCGCGCCTGGCAGGATTCGAACCTGCGACCTACCGGTTCGTAGCCGGGCACTCTATCCACTGAGCTACAAGCGCATTACAAGTGTTATTCACTTGCACCTATATATATTATCACTTAAATTTTGATTTGTCAACTGTTTTTTAAATTTTGTGAAAAAATTTAGCAGGCGGATTCCGCCTGCTAAATACTATCCGAATATTTTTTTCAGTATGCCGCGAAGAAAACGCGGCGACTTAAGCGTGATAATTCTCATAGTCTTCTCCAAAGCACTATTTTACGGAGAAATACAAAATTCCTATTCCGATAATAACGATAGCCTCGATAACGACGAGAAAGCCGTCGGGTAAAAAGAACGAGAGCAAAAGCCCGAGTCCGAAAGCGAGAATTGCAAGCCCGACAAGCTGTGCCGCGCATTTGAATTTTTTCATATTACCTCCGCACGTACTTATCTGATACAAGTATATGCGAAGAAAAAGCCAAACGTGCTATACGAAGAACATTTTTGCAAGAGAATCCTTAAACGGCTTGACTATAGCGATGATTATCAGCATAATGCCGAGCACGGAAAGGGAAACACAGGGGTAAATCGACCAGAGTGACACGCTTATTCTTTCAAAGGTAAGCGACATCAGAAACTCGATAAGCAGCATAAGCGCACCAAGCGAAATTAACGTTCCGCCAAGCATATAAAGTCTGCCGCGGCGCACGTAGCGGAAAAGTGCGACTACGGCGGTAAATATAATGCAGAGTGCGGCGGCTATCGGAAAGGCAAAGGTCAAAAACCAGTCGCCGTCGGTTTTGAAATTTATATACAGCAAAAAGAGTGTTGACGAGGCAAAGTCTATTGGGAGAAATACAACGGGGTTTGGCTGAGCAAACCAGAGCGGCAGAATTGCAAAAAGATATCCGAGGATAATTCCGCCCGCAACGTAGCTTGACCAGCTTACTCTTCCGAAAACGGTGATTTCCACGGTCATGGGAATTGTGAGCGCGAGCAGAAGAAGCACGGTGATTACAAAGAGAAGTCCCTTTCTGCTGACCGCCTCCGACTCAAAATCGGTTTTGGGATATGGCGCAAGACCGTCATCCGCGGGGAAATCGGGATGGCAGACGCGGGTTTCGCAAACGGGGCAGACACTGCTGCCGTTTGCAAGTTCAATTCCGCATTTTATACAATACATTTTAAAACTCCTAAACTGTTCTTACGTTGCTTTCTGCTATCGCGTGCAGACCGAGTCCGCGCAAAACGCGGTAAAGCTCTCTTTCGAGCAGAGGCTCTTTTATATTGCGGATAACGCTCAGCTCAAGCCGTCCTTTATACGTTATAGCCGAGAGGTTATACGGTGCGCTTGCCTGAACTCCGATTACAAAGCTTATGCGCTCAACGTACTTTGAAAATTCATCGGGAACGCGGCATATACCGAGATTTGAAAAGCTGAAGCAGCTCTTTTTCTCTCCCACTGCATCAAATATCATTTTCATAACGATATTTTTGATAAACAGGGGAGTCATTCGCAGCAAAAGCGGCTTTTCGTCCTTGACGTTCGTCGCTATCATAGCCGCCATATTCTTTTCGGTAACGCCGAGCTGCATCTGGTGATGCACGATTTTACAAACCTCGTCAAAGGTGTATTCGCCAAGGCGCATATCAATGCCGGGCGTTACGTAGAGCGCAAAGTTGCGGAGCGTCTGCGATGGGAAAAGCTTGCGCAGATTGACGGGGAGAAGCACCTTTATCGGCAGATAGTTCTTTCTTTTTTTGATTTTCTGCTTTTGAACGGCAGAAGCCGCCATTATCATAGCCGAGGTGAGATACGCGGTTACGGTGATTCCTTTTTCCTTTGCTCTTTTTGCGACCTCGTCTGCATCAAGTGCAAAGATTGTGTTAGTTTTAAAGCCGTCGATTTCACGCGTTCCTTTTATGCGGAATGCATCCGTATCTTTTCTGGAGGAGGGAACGGGTCCGGCATTTTTGAGAAAACTGTCCTCAAGCTCGGCGTCGCTCGGCTCATCGTTTCGGTCGAGAATGCCGTCGCACGCGGGAACGCTTACGCCGTATTTCTGATATATATACTCGGAAATAAGGGTCTTTAGAAAGACGAGTCCGCCGTTTCCGTCGGTAAGGGCGTGGAAAAATTCAACTGCGATACGCTTTTTGTAGACAATTACGCGGAACGCACATTTTCTTATGTCGTCGAAAAGCATTCGCGAGAGTGGGTGCGGCTTTTCGTCCATAACGGCGGGAGCGCTCGGAAGCTCCTCGATGTAGTACCAGAAAAAGCCTGCCCTTATTCTTACTGCAATAGAGGGAAAGCGCTTTACGGTAACGTCAAGCGCGCTTTGCAGCACGTCGCGGTCGACGTCATGGGAAAGAGTTGCGCTCAGGCGGAAAACGTTACTCCAGTTGCGGCTCATTGCGGCGGGGAAAATCTTTGCCGCGTTGTCGAGCGACATCCAGCGAAGCTTTCTTTGTTTTTCGCGTTTCATACGCTCCCTCCTTTCGCTTTGTTTGGTTTATTGTATCATACTATTCGGGATTCTACAACCCTATTCTTCGTTTTTGAGAACTTCAAAAAGCATACTCAGATTTTCCTCGGAGTATTCTACCTCCGAGGAAAAAAGGCGGCAGAGTTCAACCTGGTCTTCTACGGTAAAGCTGCCGCTTTGCTCAAACGTGGCTGCGCCCGCGGCAAAAATAATTTTATAGCCGAGCGCGGCAAACGCGGCGCGTGCCGCCGCCTCTGTGAGATCCCACGAATTTGCAAAATGGCGGTAGATAAGATAGCACAAAAACTGCTCGTACTCGGTCATACGGTCCTCCATATGCACCCGAAAAGCCGACGTGTCATTGACTGAAAGTGAGCAGAGGATTTCCGTCCATTTTTCGTCAAGCCGCTCGAGCGAGAGAAAAATCTTTGCCCACTCGGCAATACTTTTTTCGGGGAGAGATGCGCCCGCTTCACGCAGCATCTGCAAAACGCGGCTGTCAATGCTTTTTTCTCTGTTTGTAAGCACCGCTATGAGCCTGTCGCGCAGCGTTATTATTTCATCCTCGCTTGCAGCATGGTTTATAAGCGAAAACTGCTCTTTTTCGGTGAGGATAATCCTTGCCGCCTCCTCGCAAGCCATACCGACACCGCTTTCGGTTCTGTCAGGCAGTTCGTTGTGAAAGCGCGGATGCTCGCTGCATATGGTGCAAAGCTTGTCTTCACCGAGATTTATGATGATATCGCAGAGGTTGTCACGGTTAAGAAACGGGCAACGTTCATTTTCTCCGAGGATAAAGCAGGGAACCTCACCTTTTTCAATTGAGTTTCTAAGTCGCTTTCCGAAATCGCCGGGCACGCTTTCATAAAAGGCGGCGCTCTCCTCGTCAACGTCTATTTCCCAGCCGATACAGCAGTTATGCTTGCATTTTTCGGCTATACATTTGAATTTTTCGTAGCTTTTGGGGAAAATGTGCATATAATCACTCCGTTTCCTAAAGAGTATAGCATAAAAGAACGCGATATGCAATAAAATACAATTTCACGCAGGGTTCACTTTTGTCGGTGAATTTTGTGATACAATTACCGTGAGGTGATAATTTTGAAAAAAAAGACTTCGGGGCTTTTGCGGTTTTACCGCGGAATGATAGAAGAAATTAAAAAGAAAAAGGCGGTCGCGACAGTTTATTTTATTTTTCGCTTTATCGTCATCGCTATCGGCATACTTATGCTGATTTCGGGTAACTACGAGGGCACGCTTCTCTGCATACTGACGCTTGTGCTTTTTCTTATACCCGCGTTTGTTGAAAAGACCTTTCGCGTTGACCTTCCGACTCCGCTTGAAATAATAACGTTGATTTTTAATTTCGCCGCGGAGATACTCGGAGAAATTGCCGAGTATTACGTGCGCTTTCCCGTGTGGGACACTCT
>JAFYPS010000213.1 GCA_017547395.1 Clostridia bacterium | reverse complement strand
CACTTATCGAGCGAGGCGGTAAATACAATTGGGTGCACACCATAAATAACGCAACCTTCTGTATCGCCGCTATTACGCGATATAATGACGATTTCCGCAACGCTGTTGCATTTGCGATCGAATGCGGTGCCGATACCGACTGTAACGGCGCGACCGTCGGCTCGTTTATGGGCGCGTTGCTTGGCGAAAAGGGAATACCTAACGATCTGTCAACCGCCATGCGCGACACCTTCAGCGTTGGCGTTTCGCCTTATGATAATTATTCTATTCGCAAGTTTGCGGACGAAGTAAAGGCATTCCGCGAAACATTAAATGCTTAATGAATACAAAAAAGCAGACGCCAAACGTCTGCTTTTTTGATTATCGCACTGCTCTATTTTAAAAATCTTGCAGTCATTTTGTCTGCGAAAGAGTCGTCGGGAAGGAAGAAGGTCAATTCCTCAACAACGTTTTCACGGGTAACCTTAAGAGTGCATTTTCTGTTGTGACCGGGGAATTCAATAATTTCGCGGCTCATTTCGACGCTGTCTGCGCCCTTAGTGGTTATAAAGGAATCCTTGGGAGTTTCTTCCGAGAAAAGATCGTATTTTGCGGTGAATACCGTAAGATCCTTTCCTTCGGCAGAAACTGCGGTGATAAAATATTTGCTTGTGCGGAGCTTTCCGTCCGAACCGGCCTTGAATCTCGTTTCGCCGTCTTCTCTTAAGAAGCTTTGGAATACCGAAAAGTTTCTCGCATCGGTAACTGTTTTTCCGATCTCTCTGCCGTCAATGCTCTTCTTGAAATCCTCAACGGTCTTTTGGATATGCTCGTCAACGTCCTTGTCGGAAACCTGAATACCGTAGCAGATCAGAAATCCTGCCGTGCCGATGACGACAAAGGGAGAAGCGTAGTACCACCAATACATATAGCCGATGACAAATCCGATTGCGATAAGCGCGATGCAGGCGATGTAGATCTTACGGGCAACGTTTGCACCGAAATATCTTGTGAATCTTGATTTCATTTTTCCCTCCGTATGTTAATTTGAATTTTAATGCCTTGATTATATTACGCTTGTGAGTGTATGTCAATAAACTTTCGGTTGAATCGGTTCAACCGTATAGGGCATTCACCTATATAGTCTGAAAAAAGCGATAAATGGTTCGGTATTTTTTAAAAAAAGCTTAAAAGCTTTTCAAATTGCCGCTATTATGCTTCTTTTTCTTGACTTTTGGCGCAGTATGGATTATTATGTATGATAATGGGGGTAATATTTCCCCAACATTTTCTCCTATGGAGGACAGGGCGATGAATAACGTACCCGAAATTTTCGGTTCTATGGTCTTTAACCGCGAGGTTATGAAGGAGCGTCTTCCCGAAGACGTTTATAAATCCTTAAAGCATACGATACAACGCGGCGACGATCTTGATATCACCGTGGCAAACGTTGTTGCAGAGGCAATGAAGAATTGGGCTATTGAAAAGGGCGCAACTCACTATACCCACTGGTTCCAGCCTATGACGGGTATCACTGCCGAAAAGCACGACAGCTTTGTTACGCCGACTTCCGACGGTAAGGTTATTATGTCCTTTTCGGGCAAGGAGCTCATCAAGGGTGAGCCCGATGCATCGAGCTTTCCCTCGGGTGGCTTGCGCGCTACCTTTGAAGCACGCGGCTATACCGCTTGGGACCCCACCTCTTATGCGTTCGTAAAGGACGGCTCGCTTTGTATCCCCAGCGTTTTCTGCTCTTACGGCGGCGAAGCGCTTGATAAAAAAACACCGCTTTTGCGTTCGACCGAGGCGTTGAACGAGCAGGCAATGCGTATTTTGAAGCTGTTCGGCACCGATGCGACTCACGTCAGCCCCAATTGCGGTCCCGAGCAGGAATATTTCCTTGTAGATAAAGAGCTTTTTAATAAAAGAGAAGACCTTGTCGTTTGCGGCAGAACGCTTTTCGGCGCAAAGCCTCCCAAGGGACAAGAGCTTGAAGACCATTATTTCGGCGCTATCAAGCCGAGAATTTCGGCGTTTATGAAGGAGCTTGACGAGGAGCTTTGGAAGCTTGGCGTTCTTTCGAAGACCAAGCATAACGAGGCGGCACCCTGTCAGCACGAGCTTGCGCCTATTTACGGCACCGCTAATGCGGCGACCGACCACAATCAGCTCACAATGGAAACCATGAAGAAGGTTGCCGAGCGTCACGGCTTGGTTTGCATTCTTCAGGAAAAGCCCTTCGAGGGTATAAACGGCAGCGGTAAGCACGATAACTGGTCGCTTGCTACCGATAAGGGTGCAAATCTCCTTGCTCCCGGTAAGAATCCTTACGAAAATGCACAGTTCCTGCTTTTCCTTTGTGCGGTTATAAAAGCGGTCGACGAGCATCAGGATCTTTTGCGTATCTCTGTTGCGACCGCGGGCAACGATCACCGTCTTGGCGCTAACGAAGCACCTCCTGCAATCGTTTCGATGTTCTTGGGTGACGAGCTTACCGCAATATTAGAGGCTATCGACGAGGGCAAGCCCTATTACGGCACCGAAAAGCTTCAGATGGAAATCGGCGTTCACGTTCTTCCCACCTTCCCGAAGGACACCACCGACCGCAACCGTACAAGCCCGTTTGCGTTCACCGGCAACAAGTTTGAATTCCGTATGCCGGGATCTGCGATGTCGGTTGCAGAGCCTAACGTTGTTATTAACACCATCGTTGCCGAAAGCCTTATGCAGTTTGCAGACGAGCTTGAAGCGGCAGACGATTTTAAAACTGCACTTAACAAGATCATCCGCAAAACCATAAAGGAACACAAGCGCATTATCTTTAACGGCGACGGATATTCCAACGAATGGAAGACCGAAGCGGCGCGTCGCGGACTTTTGAATCTTCCCACCACCGCCGATGCATTGCCTCGCTTTGTAAGCGAGGAAAACATCGCACTCTTCACCCGTCACCGCGTTTACACCGAAAAGGAATTGCGTTCGCGCCACGATATTCTTCTTGAATCCTATTGCAAGATAATCGCTATTGAAGCACTTACAATGTGCGATATGGCAGGCAGAGATATAATCCCTGCGGTCGGCTCATATATCCTTAAGCTTGCAAAAACTGTTAACGAACTTAAGAATGCAGGCGCTCCGATACCTCACTACACCTCTGCAACGCTTAAGCGTTTGGTCGAGCTTTCGGATGAAATGTCGGCATCGCTTTCGCGACTCCGCGCAAATGCCGAGCACGCTCAGCGCAATTTAAGCAGTGAAAAATGCGGTTTCTTCTGCCGTGACGAGGTGCTTCCTCTTATGGACGAGCTTCGCCGCTCTGCAGACGAGGCAGAAACGCTTACCGAGCGTTCCTATTGGCCCTTCCCGACCTACGGCGATCTGCTTTATTATATCTAAAACAAAAAATTTCAAAAAGTGCTTGACATTGATGCTTTAAAGTAGTAAAATGTAACACAAATTTAATATCACTAAAGGCTATGATGAAGAATGGTCACGGAGAAAACAGCGCAGAGAGCTGATGGTTGGTGCAAATCAGTGTGTTAAATATCCTTGTCCTCTCACTTCTGAGCCGGGAGCTTGAAGCATTTGTGTGTAGGGTGACCCGTGTTTGCTACGTAAGTGCATAGAAGTTGTAAGACTTCGAAAAGGTGGTGGATTATTATATCCGCAATTTGAGTGGTACCGCGAGTGTTTATTAGCACCCGTCTCAAAGCAATCAATAGCTTTGAGGCGGGTTTTCGTTTTTTTAGAAAAGTTTTGAAGTTATAGGTTATAAAACGTTAGGTGTAATTGTAAATGTGATAACCGTTCTCATCGGTTCGACGATTGGTTTGCTATTCAAAAAAACGAACACCTGAAAAAGTCAGCACGGCGGCTATGATTGGTCAAATCTTATGGGAATCACAAAAATTGAGGTGTTACAATGTATTTTGATGAACTTAAACTAGGTATGACGGTAGATACAGCGCCTACCGTTATCGAAAAAGAAAAAATGATTGCTTTTGCCCGTGATTACGATAATATTCCACTGCATACCGATGAGGAATATGCTAAAAGCACACCATTCAAAAAACTAATTGCTCCCGGTGTAATGTCGTTTATGTCGGTGTGGGCAAAGTATCTTGAAGTTGACTTTTTCGGTGAGGAATTACTTGCAGGAAAATCCACTAAAATCGAATGGCTAAAACCGGTATTTGCCGATGATGTTCTTGTCGGGAAAGCAACCATAACCAAACTTGAAAAGCGTAACGAAAGAAACGGTCTTGCGGAGGTTTCTTTCGATGTATATAATCAGAATGGCGAGCTTGTGCTAAAAGACGTAACAGAGGCCATTGTAAAATGTAAAAACACAAACAAATAAAATTATTACCAACTGTAAATTTGGAAGGAGTTTTTAAAATGAAAAAGATAAATATTACTGACATCACACTCAAAAAGCTTTCTGAGGATAGAGCGGTTTCCTTGCTTTTCCGTGAAAAATCTGCTATTGCCAATTGCGCCGATGCAATCGGTGTGGATGCTGTTGAATTACCTGCAGTAAAATCTGTTCGTGAGGATACGATTATTTATAAAACTATCGCACAGAATATTCAAAATGCCGTTCTTGCTATTCCGGTAGGATTCAAGCCTGGAGATGTTGACATTGCTTGGGAATGCATTAAGGACGCAAAAAATCCTCGTCTTCAGGTTGAATTGCCTGTATCAACCATTCAAATGGAATATACATATCACGTTAAACAATCTAAGATGCTTGAGAAAATTGCCGAGCTTATCAAAGCAGCGAAGGCATTTTGCGCAGACGTTGAGTTTTCTGCCCTTGATGCAACGCGAGCAGATGAAGATTTTATTGTTTCGGCAGTAAAAGAAGCAGAGGCGAACGGCGCAACAATGGTTACTGTCTGTGACGATGCCGGTGTTTCTACGCCCGACAATATTGCAACGTTGGTGGCAAAAATAAAGGAAGCCGTAAATATCCCTGTTTATGTTCAGGTTTCTGATCGTATCAATATGGCAGTAGCTTCCGCATTTTCTGCAATCAAAAACGGCGCAGATGGCCTTAAGTGTGCAATGGTCGGCAAAGATATTCTTTTGACAGGAGAAATCTCCGATGCCGTAAGCACTTGCGGCGCACAGATTGATGCTGAAATCAAGTTGAATAATACAAAAATTCACACAAGCATTAATGATATGACTTCGAACATCAGTCGCAGTGTGAGCAAGGACGAAACACAAGTAAGTGACGATAAAAACATTTTACTGGATTCCGATTCTACTGTAGCTCAGGTTGCGAGCGCTGCAGCTATGTTGGGGTATGAGCTTTCTGATTCGGATGTAGGTAACGTATATAAAGCACTTAAACAAGTTTGCGAAAAGAAAGGTGCGGTTGGTTACAAGGAATTTGAAGCTGTTATTGCAAGCTCTGCTATGCAAGCACCCTCTACTTATCATTTCGAAACATATACAACCACCAGCAGTAATGTATCGAGTTCTATGTCACAGGTTACTTTAAAATGCAACGACGAAATTATCTGTGGCGTAAGTAACGGTGACGGACCTATTGATTCCGCTTTCCGTGCAATTGAACAGTGTATTGGTCATCACTATGAATTGGATGATTTTCAGGTTCAGTCCGTAACAGAAGGCAAAGAAGCATTAGGCTCCGCACTTGTAAGATTGCGTAACAACGGAAAACTCTATTCCGGAAACGGCACTTCTACCGATATTGTTGCAGCAAGCATCAGAGCGTATATTAACGCCTTGAACAAGATCGTATTCGAGGAGGCGTAATATGAAAATCGTATTTTCGACCAAAAATGTGAGTCGAGCGTCTTTCCTTGATACCTGTCGTTATGCCTATGACTATGGTTTTGAAGGCTTCGAAATCTATGATGCGTTCAAGGAAAGAAGCGGACATCACGACAGTATTTTACGACGTGACCGAATTGCCGATGCAAAAAGAAAACTTATAAATAGAAATCTTTCGGTTTCTGCACTGCGTATGCCAACTCCGATCGAAAGTGAAGAAACAACTTCTGAAATGATTGAAAAGTATGTGGATATGGCCGCTTCCGCAGGAATAGAAAACATCATTATGCGAGCAGAAAATGACGTTCCGTTTGAGGTGTTGGACCGAAAAATGTCTGCCGCAATTAAACGGGCAGAAGTTGCAGACGTTAACATCTTATTTGAAACAGTCGGTTATCTTGCTAACACAGAAAATGTAATCGGTATCATTAATCATTTTGCTTCTGCAGTTGTTGGCGCATCCTGGAACGTAAGAGGAACTTATTTTGATGCGGGCGAAACTGCCGAAACAACCATTAAAAATTTAGGTGCATATATCAAGTATGTTCGTCTTGGCGATATGAAGGACGGCAAGACTGTTTTGATCGGCGAAGGCGATTTGGATGTGCAGAAATTGCTTGGTGCACTTTCTTCTTTGAATTACGAAGGATTTATTTGTGCCGCATGGAATGATGAAATCAGCGATGCGGATATCGTGCTCACTCATTTTACAAATTATATTTCTGCTTTAAGCCGTGAGAAAAAAACCTTTGACGGAGCTTATTATAACCGTGATAAGACGGGTACCTTTGTATGGAAAAAGTATGATGTTATCGATGCAACTTTCTCTGATGTACTCGATACAATGGCAGATACCTATCCTGACCAATATGCTTTTAAATATCCTACGTTGGATTACACAAGGACCTATGAGCAGTTCCGCAGAGATGTTGATGAATGTGCCGCTGCGTTGATTTCTCTCGGTGTAAAAGCCGGAGACCACGTTGCAATTTGGGCAACTAATGTACCTCAGTGGTTTCTTACATTCTGGGCAACTACTAAAATCGGTGCGGTTTTGGTTACTGTTAACACTGCATATAAGATTCATGAAATTGAATATTTGCTCAAGCAATCCGACACTCATACTCTCGTTATGGTTGAGTACTGCAAGGATATTAACTACAAGGGAATTATTGAAGAGCTCTGTCCTGAACTTAAAAATCTCAATCCCGGAGATCCTCTGTATTCAAAGAACTTGCCGTTCCTTCGTAATGTAGTAACGGTTGGTTTTGATATGGACGGCTGTCTTACTTGGGAGCAGATGCTTTCCCGTTCTGCGCTTGTTCCCCGTGAAGAAGTGCGCAGAAGAGCCTCGCTTGTAAAACCTGATGATGTATGTAATATGCAATACACTTCCGGTACAACAGGGTTCCCAAAAGGTGTTATGCTTACCCATCGTAACATTGTAAACAACGGTAAAACCATTGGCGATAGAATGGATTTGTCAACTGCCGATCGTATGATGATTCAAGTTCCTATGTTTCATTGTTTCGGAATGGTGCTTTCAATGACTTCTATGATGACTCATGGCGGCACACTTTGTCCGATTCCGTATTTCTCGCCTAAATCCTCACTTGCTTGCGTAAATGATGAAAGAATCACCTGTTTTAACGGTGTTCCCACAATGTTTATTGCAATGTTTGGCCATCCTGATTTTGCAAAGACTGATTTTTCTTACATGAGAACAGGCATTATGGCGGGTGCAAACTGTCCTGCAGATCTTATGAGACGTGCTTCTGTTGAAATGAATATGCGTGAAATTATCTCTGTGTATGGTCAGACAGAAGCATCTCCCGGTTGCACAATGGGTGAAGTGAATGAGGATCTTGATCACCGTGTTGAAACTGTCGGCAGTGCATTCCCCGGTGTTGAATGTAAGATTATTGATCCCGAAACAGGTAATGAGCTTCCCGATGGAGAAAGCGGCGAATTCGTGGCTCGCGGCTTTAACATTATGAAAGGCTATTACAAAATGCCGGAAGCTACCGCTCAGGCGATCGATGCAGACGGATGGCTTCATTCGGGTGATATCTGTATGAGAACATCCGACGGTTATTACAAGGTAACCGGCCGACTCAAAGATATGATCATTCGCGGTGGCGAGAACCTTTATCCTCGTGAAATCGAAGAATTTTATCTTACAAACCCAAAAGTTCGTGATGTTCAAGTGGTTGGTGTTCCCGATGAAAAATATGGCGAAGAATGTTGTGCCTGGGTTATTCTTAAAAAGGGTGAAACCGCTGACGAAGCCGAAATGAAGGAGTTTGGTAATGCTTCTATTGCAAGACATAAGGTTCCGAGATATTTCTTGTTTGTTGATGAATTCCCGATGAATGCAGCAGGAAAAATACTCAAATACAAAATGCGTGATGAGTCTGTCGAAAAGCTTGGTTTGAAAAAATAAAACAAATATTTTCAAAAAAGCTTGACTTTTGCGCTTTACGGTGCTAGAATACTTGAGAATTTGAATATCACATAAACGACTATGATGAAGACGGTCGGAATGAAAAGCTTACAGAGAGTTGCCGGGTGGTGCGAGGCATAGTGGATCTTTCCAATGACTTATCCCTTCTGAGTCGGAGGACCGAAAGGCATTGCCGAGTAGACTCCTTCCGTAATGCTGCGTAAAGGCAAAGAGCTTGTAGAGCTTGGTGAGTGACGGCAAAGTTTATACTTTCCGTAATTTGAGTGGTACCGCGGGTTTAATTACTCGTCTCAAAGATTTTCTTTGGGACGAGTTTTTTGTTTTATTTAGATTTGTAACCATTAAAAATGTCAAGAATGAAAGGAGACAACAAAAATGGATTACAGTTTGAAAGAGGTTGCAGGCAGAATCAAAGACCTGCGAGAAGCAAAAGGATACACACAGGAAGAGCTTGCTAATCTTACCGGTGTATCGGTAGAGGAATATTGTGTTTTAGAACAAGGTAACACAGATTTCAGTTTTACATTTATCTACAAGTGTGCGAAAGCGTGCGATGTTGATGTAGTTGACTTGCTTGAAGGAAGAAGTTCAACCCTTACATCTTTTGCTATTACAAGAAAAGGCGAAGGCCTTAAGATTTTAAAACAGCACGGTGTTGAATACGACAACCTTGCTCCCACGTTTAAAGAAAAACTCGCCGAGCCTTTCTTGGTTAAGTTCCCTTATCTTCCCGAAGAACAAGATGCACCTATAAAGCTTAACTCTCATAACGGTCAGGAGTTCGACGTTATCGTTAAGGGCTCTTTAAAGGTTCAGGTTGGCAATCACGTTGACGTGCTTCACGAAGGCGATTCTATCTTCTACAACAGTCTTATCCCTCACGGTATGGTTGCCGTTTCCGAGGGTGGCTGCGAATTCCACGCAGTCGTTCTTAATCCCCAGGATGGTCTTGTAACCGAAGAATACCCCGAAGCACCTTATGTTGTTTCTAAGGTTACCGAAAAGGAAGAAACCAAAGCTACGGTTGCCGATAATTTTGTAGAGTCTTTCTATGACGAAAAAGGCATATTCAGCGGTATCAAATTTAAGAACGATGATAAGTTTAACTTTGCATTTGACTGTGTAGATGCTATCGCTGATAAAACCCCCGACAAGCTTGCTATGATGTGGGTTGCGAATGATAAGACGGATCGCAAATTCACCTTTAAAGATTTGAAAAAATATTCTGCAAAAACCGCAAATTATTTCGAATCGCTCGGCATCAAAAAAGGCGATACCGTAATGCTCGTGCTCAAGCGTCATTATCAGTTCTGGTTCTGTATGCTTGCTCTTCATAAGCTTGGCGCAATCGCAATCCCTGCTACTAATCAGCTTGTTGAGCACGATTTCACTTACCGATACAAAGCAGCAAAGGTAAAGGCTATCGTTTGCACCGCTGATGGCGATGTATCTGCTGAAGCAGAAAAAGCTGCAGCAGAATTTCCCGAAATGGTAAAGGTTTTGGTTGGCGGAAAGAAAGACGGTTGGAACGACTTTAACGTTGAAATGGAACGTTTCAGCTCTCATTTTGAGCGTACCGAAAATACACCTTGCGGTGACGATCCGATGCTTATGATCTTTACTTCCGGCACGACAGGATATCCCCGTATCGCAACCCATTCTTACAAATATGCTTTAGGACATTATCCTACTGCAAAACATTGGCACAACGTTAATCCCGATGGCTTGCACTTCACCATTTCTGATACCGGTTGGGGTAAAGCTCTTTGGGGCAAACTTTACGGTCAATGGCTCTGCGAAGCAGGTATATTTACCTACGACTTTGATAGATTCCATTCCGAAGATATCTTGCCGATGTTCGCAAAATACGGAATCACAACCTTCTGTGCACCGCCTACTATGTATCGTTTCTTTATCAAAGAAGATCTCTCTAAGTATGACCTTTCTTCTATCGAATATGCTACTACTGCCGGCGAAGCGTTAAACCCCGAAGTATTCAATCAGTTTAAGAAAGCAACGGGACTTACCATCATGGAAGGCTTCGGTCAAACCGAAACTACACTTTCTATCGCTAACT
>JAFYPS010000029.1 GCA_017547395.1 Clostridia bacterium | reverse complement strand
GCTTATTTGTGCAATCCTTGGAATGCTTTTGCCGGGTTCATCGCAAGTAAAAATTTTTGGCGGCATCATTATCACAATTATGGCGGCGGCAGGATGTCATCCGATGTTGGTTGCAGGTATGTTGCCTGGCATATGCGGAGCAATGCACGGAGTTACACCGCCGTACTGCGCCTGTGTTTATACGGGTATGGGAATCGCTCAATCCGAATTAAAACCTACTCTGCTTAACTGTGCAATTTGGATCACTCTTCATTACATATTATCGGTATTGATTCTGCTTGGTGTTATCCCTGTATGGGGACTTATAGGTTAAGGAGATATTGAAAAATGCGTAAAAAGATTTTTGAAACTTTGAATGCGATTTATGGCATTCTTATGACAGTATCCTTCTTCGGCGGAGTCCTTCCTCTCATCCCGTTTGTTATTGCCTTGATTGCAGGTGGGGAGTTGGCAGAGAAAATATCTCTGTTTATTTATGACAAATACTACCCTTGGGTAATCATTATCGGTTCTTTTGCCATACTTTCAGGATTGGTTGCAATGTATGTAGGGAAGCTTGAAGGACTTAGTATTAAAAGTGTAAGTGCTGATAAATCTGCAGAAAACGACGAAAAAAGTAGTTAGGTGTCTGAAAATCAACATTAGTTCTCTTTCACAAGAGAATTTCCGTCTTTATCATAAACTTTATAAATTGTTTTAATTTTTTGAATAATTTCTTTGTATTCAGTCCAGGTTTTTGCTTTAACCCAAACGGAGAGCAATTCCTGGGCTGTTGTTCCTTCTTTGCCTATTGTTTGTCCAACACGCAGGTCTTCAGAGACTTCGAGTACGTTTGGTAATGCACGGACATCCTCTATTCCTTCGATTTTGGCAATTTCTTGTCCGGCAACTCCGGATATATGAACCATGCCGCAGCAATCTTTAAAGTAGGGGTTTTCCGCTGATGGATCATAACTTTCTGTTTTTCCGGTGACAGCAAATTCTATTAACAATGAAAGACCGTTGATCCCGGATTGGTCAGCGATAAAAGTATAGTGATGACCACCGCTGGGACGATATGTCATTTCGCACCAATAAAATCCGTCATCGTCTACATAGCCCATTATACCGACCATGCCGTCCTTAAAACCGTGATCGCGCAATAACTTTCTGATGTTTTCGTCTTCTTCTGAAATAAAACGGTCGAGATATACTGAAGGATATCTCGCTTCTGATGTGTACGCGGAACCGCTTTCTTTGGAACTGTATACAAATCTGTCACAGAAAGCCGAAAGATAAACGTCTTCGCCTGACAGCTGATAAGAACAGACAACGGAATCGCAGTCCATAAATTTTTCGACAATAATATTTTTGGACTGGGAGTATGAGAGTGCATATTCGTAGCATTCCCGTAACTTATCAGCGCCTTCACATTTAATAACGCCTC
Source organism: Clostridia bacterium (assembly GCA_017547395.1). The sequence continues at coordinate 1,839 of JAFYPS010000029.1, read as the reverse complement.
TGGAACCACTGTTATCTGTGGGCTTTATCATTAAAGGATATCCGTTCTTTTCGGCAAAAGCGAGGACAGTGTCAAAGTTATACGCATTAGTGCCCGGAATCACACCTGCTCCGCTATGGCGACAAGCCTGTTTAAAGAGCATTTTGTCAGTCGCAATGCCAAATGCTGTTTCTGAACCATAATAAGGCAAGCCTGCGGATTCGCAAATCTCTTTGTATTGGAATAGATAGGAATCCGTGTAGCCTGTCATTACACCGTCGATTTTATGCTCGTTAATATAATCAACAACCAATGTGGTATCAAAGATGCTTATGTCAGATTTTGCATCTGCCACTGATTTTGCAGGTGAACGGAGTGAATCATAATAGTCCATAACATGAACTTCGCATCCGAGACTTTGTGCGAGTTTGGTGACATTTACCATTTGTGCACCACCGCCAAGTAATAAAAGCTTTTTTCCTGTTAAAGAACGATTGAGCTTTTCCATGTTTATTCTCTCCCCAATTAGATATTTGGTCGCCTTTGTGAAGAAGTATTTGAAAGTTTTTTATTCTCTGTATAACATTATACTCAATATTTTTCTTTTTTTCAACCTTCTTATTAGAGCCTACTGATTGCATTTAGAATCGATGGAACAGACAGAGATATATTTTCGGTATTTGTTGACTTATTACAGTAAATACAGTATACTACCTATATAAAAGCGTGTTTTTTTAATAACTTAATTGATTGGGATGAACTTTATGGCAGAGGAAAACAAAAAAATCTATCTTTCTTCTCCGACTATGCACGGCGAAGAGCTTGTGTATATGAAAGAGGCTTTTGATACTAACTGGATGTCAACCGTCGGCAAGAACATCAACGAGGTTGAGCGTCTCATCTGCGAACGTGTCGGCTGCAAAGCGGCGGTTGCGCTCTCTGCAGGTACGGCAGCGCTCCACCTTGCAATGAAGCTTGCAGGGGTCAAGTCGGGCGACCGAGTTTTCTGCACGGACGTTACCTTCGGCGCAACGGTAAACCCCGTTGTGTATGAGGGCGGTATCCCCGTGTTTATCGACACGGAGTATGGCACATGGAACATGGACCCCGTGGCACTTGAGAAGGCTTTTGAGATGTATCCGGAAGTCAAGGTTGTCATTCTCGTTCACCTTTACGGTACACCCGCAAAGTTTGACGAGATAAAGGAAATCTGCGACCGTCACGGTGCAATCATCGTTGAGGACGCGGCAGAGTCTCTCGGTGCGACGTATAAAGGTCGCGAAACCGGCTCTCTCGGTACATATAACTGCATAAGCTTTAACGGAAACAAGATTATAACAGGCTCGTCGGGCGGAATGCTCCTTACCGATGACCTCGACGCCGCAAACTCTGCGAGAAAGTGGTCAACACAGAGCCGCGAGAATGCGCCGTGGTATCAGCACGAGGAGATAGGCTATAACTACCGTATGAGCAACGTTATTGCAGCTTGTGTTCGCGGTCAGCTCCCGCATCTTGATGAGCATATCGCGCAGAAAAAGGCAATCTACGAGAGATACAAAGCAGGTTTTGCAGATCTCCCCGTAAAGATGAACCCGATTGATTTTGAAAATTCCGAGCCGAACTATTGGCTCTCATGTATGATAAGTGACCGCGAGGCAATGTGCCGTCAGGTCAGAGGCGAGTGCGAGGCGCTCTATATCACGGAGGACGGAAAGTCCTGCCCGACAGAGATTTTGGAGAAGCTTTCCGAGATAAATGCAGAGGGCAGACCTATCTGGAAGCCGATGCATATGCAGCCGATTTACCGCAACCACGCGTTTATCACACGCGAGGGAAGCGGCAGATGCAAGACAAACGCCT
>JAFYPS010000212.1 GCA_017547395.1 Clostridia bacterium | reverse complement strand
TATAACCGCGAAGCTCATTCTTCAAGAGTTTTTCCTCACCGACGATGCGCGCCGCTATAATAGGTACGTAACACAAAAACGGAATCAATGCATAAAACGAGCCGAGTATAATCGGCATTGGCAAAAACAAGAGAAGCGTTGCAAAGTACATCGGATGGCGGACTACGGAATAAAGCCCGGTATCAATTACCTTTTGATGTTCCTCAATCTTTACGGTACGCGAAAGATAAACGTTTTCACGCATAACCTCGGCATACATAGCATATCCGGCAAGAAAAGCTGCCGAGCATACCGAAGTCAGCCATACAGGCACACTCGACCATAAAAAGCGAAAATCGAATGCCGCCACTGCAAAACCGACAAGAAACGTAAGTGCCGAAAGAGCAACGACGCCCTTTTGTGTTTTTTCCTTTTCTCTTGTATCAAGGCGCTTTTTAAGCAAATCAGGATTCTTTACCAAAAGCACAACACCGAGTATCAGAACAGGGACAAAGAGAAGTCCCATCATCAGCCACGCGCGCGGATAAACAAAAGTTCCCGCGGGTAAAAACAGCACTAACGCGAATGCCGTTATTCCCATAGCGAACTTTGCGAAAGCGTTCAAAGCAAGTTTCATTTTTGCCTCTTTCTGAGCTTTTGGCAATACTGTGTGCAAAGTTTGTCGGTGCACTCGGCACAGGTAAGCGCGATATTTGTATGCTCCCAGAAACGTTCAGGATGAAGCAGTATGCAAAGCTCCCATGCAACAAAGATTATCACAGAACCTATAAAAAGAGAGCGGGCGAAAAAACTGTTTATAAACATCATCGGAGAAAGCATCATAAAATGGTCCCAGTTGAAAATACGACAGGTGGTGCAGCACCTTGTTTTCATCATAAGGCGGAAAGGGCACCAGAAAAGCACACAGATGAGGTCGCACACGTAAAAGGCGATGCTAACCATAAGGAGTATGATTTCATTTATGATTCCCGCATAGTAAAGCGTGCCAAGCACCGCGAGCAGTGCAATCCACAAAAGCATAACTCCGTAAGCCGACTTTGAAACGGTGCTTATATACCCGCGCAGTGCCTCGCGGTTAATCTTTTCACGAATCGGTCTGAACCGTGCCCTGAATATCTTCATTGACCCGAGCGAAATCTCTTTCTTTATGGGAAAAAGCTGGCATACCATATCGAAAACCCATACTCCCCAGAGAAGATGTAGCAACGTAAAGCTTTCAAAAAATCCCCCGTAAAGCGGCGCAAATACATCCGGCGAAAAGAAGACGCAAAATAGCGCAAAAAGCAAAATGCCGCATCTTCCGACAAATCGCATCATATAAATTCTTCTGATTTTAGACATCTGTACCTCTTTTTGTTAAAAACTGTTAACAGTATTATACACGTTTTTTTATTTTAATGCAAGTTTACCGATTGCTTTTCTTTTTTACCGGTGCTATAATATTTCCTTGGAAATATTATAATAAAAGAGGCATAATATGAAACGTAAAAATCTTTTCACTGATTTTTGTTCCCTCCTCAGAAACGAATTCAGGGGATATAACGGAAAATCTCTGCTCTCCGACGTCATTGCGGGCATTACCGTAGGTGCAGTTGCACTGCCGCTTGCACTTGCATTCGGTGCGGCAAGCGTTGGTACTGCCGACCCTATGATAGGCATTGTCGCGGGTATGATTACTGCAATTTTTGCAGGAATTATCAGCGGTGTCCTTGGCGGTGGCTCTTTCCAGATTTCGGGACCCACGGGTGCTATGACCGTTATCCTTGGCTCTGTAGTTGCAGGTGAACACGGACTTACCGGTATGTTTGCTGCAAGCTTTCTTGCAGGTGCGATTCTGCTTGTTGCAGGTCTCCTTCATTTCGGCAAGGTCGTAAAGTTCATCCCGAAACCCGTTGTTACCGGCTTTACCTCAGGTATCGCAGTTGTAATTGCGCTCGGTCAGCTTGGCAACTTTTTTGGCGTTTCTCTCCATGGCGAAACTACCGTTGACAAGGTAGTTTACTTCTTTACCGACCGCCTTGCATCTATCTCCGTTCCCTCACTTATCTGTTCGGCTGCAGTTGTGGTCCTTATGTTCCTCTATCCCAAGAAGGCAGCAAAGTACATCCCTGCAAGCCTCGCGGCAATCATTGTTATCACTGTTGTAACCGCACTTTTGAGAGTACCCGTTTCTACAATCGGTGCTATTCCGCGCACGCTTATGAACGAGGTCAGCCTTTCCTTTGGCGACATCACTCTCTCCCTTCTCTGTGACGTTGCAGGCTCTGCCGTAACTATCGCCCTTCTCGGTATGGTTGAAAGTCTCCTTTGCGGAGCGTGTGCCGCAAATATGAAAAAGGAAAAGTTCGACTCCAACGTTGAACTTGTTGCACAGGGCGTTACAAACGTTGTAGTTCCCTTCTTTGGCGGTGTTCCCTCTACCGCGGCAATTGCACGTACAAGCGTTGCGGTTAAAAGCGGCGGAAAGACCCGTCTTGCAAGCGTGTTCCACTCTGTATTCCTGATTGCCTGCATGTTTGTGCTTTCGAGTGCAATCGGACTTGTCCCCTATGCGGCGCTTGCGGGCGTACTTGTCGTAACCGCAATCCGTATGAATGAATTTGATGCAATAAAATGCTACTTCAAGAACAAGATGTGGGGTCCTATCGCACAGTTCCTTGTTACAATGGTTGCAACCGTTGTGCTTGACCTTACCTATGCTATAGTAATCGGTGTTGCACTCGCATTTGTTCTCTTCTTTATTAAGCGTGCAAAGCTTGATAAAAAGGAAAAACTCACGGTCGCACAGTCTTTTGAGGACGGTAAAGCAACAATTAAGCTTAACGGTATTTTATATTTTGCTAACTCCGATATTCCCGCAAAGAGTGCAGAGGCTCTCGGTGAATATTCTTCGCTTACAATAGATCTTTCGGGCGTTTCCTATGCAGACTTTACCGCTTGCGAAACGCTGCACGAGTTTGCAGAGGCAAAGCACAGTGCCGGCATCCACGTTAACATTACGGGCGCAAATGGCGAAGCTGAAAAGATTCTCAGCGCATTCTAAAGAATGAACGGCTACAAAATAATTGATGCCCACTGCCATATATACCCCGATAAAATTGCAGAAAAAGCTTCGGAAAGCACGGGTATCTTCTACCACCTTGAGGCAAGCCTTGACGGTAAAATATCCACGCTTTTGAAGCACGGTGAAAAGGCGGGAATCAACCACTTTATAGTTCAGTCTGTTGCAACGACTCCGAAGCAGGTTTCAAGTATAAACAACTTTATTGCGAATGCTACTAAAGAAAGCGGTGGCAGATTCACAGGTCTCGGAACACTGCATCCGGACAGCGAGGACATAAAAGCAGACTTTGAAGAAATTATAAGTCTCGGACTGAAGGGCGTAAAACTTCACCCCGATATACAACGCTTTAAAATTGACGATTTCCGTATGCTGAAAATTTACGAGCTTTGCGAAGGCAGACTCCCGATTCTTATGCATACGGGTGACAGCCGCTACGATATGTCAAACCCGAACAGACTTATGCCTATTCTTGATATTTACAAGAATCTGACGGTAATAGGCGCGCATTTCGGCGGTTGGTCTATCTGGGAAGAGGCTACGAAAAAGCTTTACGGATACAAGAATCTGTACGTTGACTGTTCCTCCTCTCTTTATGCAATTTCACCCGAAAAAGCAAAGGAGCTTATTTTAGCCTACGGAGCAGACCGCGTACTGTTCGGAACAGACTATCCTCTGTGGGAACCCGAAACAGAGCTTGAAAGATTTATGCAGATAGACCTTTCGCAAAAGCAGCGCGAGGACATACTGTTTAACAATGCCGCAAAACTATTTGGTATATAAAAAAGAGGAAAACTCAAAATGAGTTTTCCTCTTTTGTTTTACTTTTTGTATTCTTTTACAACCTCGGCGATAGTCTGATAGTCGTTCGTGAGAATCGTATCTATGCCCATTTCAAGAAACCTTCTTGTTTCATCGGGATCATCCGACCAGAAAACGTTGCACCTGATGCCGTTTGCGTGAGCCTTATCAATCATTTCCTGATTGAAACAGGGCTTGCAAAGTTGAGCCTTCTTACATCCGAGTGCTATAGCGCGGTCAACTATCTTCCATCTGAGCTCTTCCGTTCCGCCGCCTGAAGCACACCTGCAGATATCTGGCGCAATCTCCTTTGCCATAAGCTGAATATCGTCTGCCGCCATAAAGTAAACGTACTTTCTGCAATCGTACTTATCGATAAGCGCAACTATCTTTTTCATAATCTCCATATCACAGGCTTTGATATGGATGTTCATAACCGTGTGACATGCGAATTTCTTTAAGATATCCTCAAAGAGAAGAATTTTAAGCCCCTTGAACTTTTCGCCGTATTTTATTCCGAAATCGTATGCAAGAAGCTCCTCATAAGTATAGTCATATACCTTGCCGTATCCGTCGGAAACGCGGTCAAGCGTGCTGTCATGGATAGAAACTATCTCGCGGTCCTTGGTGTACCAGAGGTCAAATTCTATTTCCTCTGCGCCCATAGCAACCGCCGCGCCGAATGCAGGCATACTGTTTTCGGGAGCGATGGTATTAAAGCCACGGTGTGCGCATACGCGCGGATACTTCATAATAGCATCGTGGCGGACAACCGCACTGCCGCTATTGCGGTACTTCCAGGGTCTTCTGCCGTCCTCAACGTATGACGGATGAGAAGCAATAGCACCACCAAAGCCCGCAGGCTTATAAAGTTTTTCAGCAGGATCTATTTCTGCACAGATCATACCGACATCGTTATAGAGATTGCCAAGTACGCTGCCGTCGGGTGCTACTATCATACTTGCGCCGCCTATAGGCGAGTCGGCACCGAGCGATACCGACGAGCGAAGCACGTATGCATTGGTATTATACGCAAGGAACTGACTGAAAAACTCAAGCGTTTTATGAGCGTCACTGCGTTGATGGGAGTTACCGATAATAAAGTCGGGCTTGTATCTCGCTATATTGGCATAATTCTCATAAAAATAGAAATCATAGCATACAAGAAACGCAAAACGAAGTCCCTCAATTTCAATTATTGTAGGCTCGGTGTGCTCAAAGGTATAGTCATCGTCAAGCTTCAGTTTTGAACTCTCACCGGGAGTAAGATGCTCCTTATAATACTTGCCTACAATATTTCCCTCGCGGTCAAATGCATAGGTGGTATTGCGCGCGCCGGCTTCGGTATAGCTTCGTGCGTTTGCAAAGAGAATGGAACCGCATCTCTTTGCGGTTTCTGCGGCTTTTTCAAGGAAAATCTTATTGTACTTTTCCTCACTCGCCTCGGACTGCTCCTTGGTCTTTGCAAGGCTCGGTATATCGCACGCCTCGGGAAGAACAATAATATCAAGCGAATCATCGCAAGCATCCATAAGCTCAAGTTGCTTCTTAAAGCATTTTTCCGTATCCTCGTAATTGAAGGAATATGGAGGCTGAATAACGCAAACCTTCACTTTATTCTCCTACGTTGGTCATAATAAGCTTCTTGATATCGCCGCCGTTTACAATAAGAGGCGCATCTGTTCCTCGCTGAGTGATATTTTCCATAACGAGTCTTTCAACCTCTGCGGTTTCATCAATTTCAATAAGCGCGCCGTTAGTCTCCGCTTTTTCTTCACGGCTGACGTCGCGGATAACGATGTTACCTGCCTTGATACCCTTTTCAATCCAGATAACAGGCAGCTTTCTGATAGCGCCCATTCTGTCCTTTCCGTCCCAGTAGGTAAAGCAGTCTTCAGAAAGCGGCTCGGGAGATTTTGAAGAATGAATATGCTCGATATAAATATCGTCAAACCAGATAGCAGTACCCGGTCTTGTACCGTGCTGAGAAACAAGAACCGCGTTGTGACGGTACGTGCCGTAAACGCCGCTGATACGGATTCTCTTCATATCAAAGTTGCCCGCAGAAAGAAGGCGAACTCCCGAATATCCGTTATTTGCAAAGATATTGCGAATGTCGATATTCACAATTTCGCCCATAGTAACCTCGGCGTGCATCTCATCGATAGTGGTCATTCCTATCATATCGTCGTTCGTTGTGCCGCGGAGGTTTTCGATAACGCCGTCATAGGAAGGGCCGTTTACGTGTACACCGTCGGTGCAACCGTAATGCCAGTTATAGTCAAAGAAAATATCGCGCACGACAAATTTCTTTGCATCCGCAATCTGAATGCCATAGCCGAGAGGATTGCGCACGGTCACCTTTTCGAGAATGAAGTTGTCAATTCCCGCAAAGCGAAGAAGCTTGCCTGAATATGCATCAGGGCTGTATGGGTTGTCCTCACGGTGCTTGATAACGTAAATTGCATCAAGTCCCATTTCATCGCAATTACCGTCAAAGATACCGCCGATTATCTCAATATTCTCTTCTCTGCCCTCGCGTCCGAAATGCTCGTTTTCAATAAGCGCACATCTCGACATAGGTGCTGCGAGAAGCTTTGCTCCGGGGCAAAGCTCAAAGCGTGTATTTGAATGAATCTTAAGCGTTTTTGATACAAGATACGTACCCGGCTTTTCAATTCTTACCGTTCCGCATTTATCAAGCATAGCCTGAAGTTCTAAAGTATCATCGTGTATTCCGTCACCGTAAAGCATAGCGCACCTCCAAAAAATCTTATGAATTCAATATATCAAAATACTCCTAAAAAGTCAACCTAAGTATAAAAAATTCAAATAGTTTTGTAAATATTGAAAATCATTTTATTATGTATTATAATATATTGGCTGACTTAAGAAACGGAGACTGTTATGAGCATTAAAGGAACTTTCGGACATTTTAATACAATTACAAAGCACCGCCACGCAGTGATAAAGCACTGTGCAAAAGCGGGAATTCTGTGGCAGGGGCTTTTTCACGATCTGTCAAAATACTCGCCCACCGAATTTATCCCGGGCGCACGATACTACGTAGGCACTCGCTCGCCGAACGAGCTTGAGCGCGAGGAGCTTGGCTATTCTCTCGCCTGGATGCATCATAAGGGGCGCAACAAACACCATTTTGAATATTGGAGCGACTATAATCCCGCGTCAAAAAAGTATCTCCCAATAAAAATGCCGCTAAGATACGTTGCGGAAATGGTCTGCGACAGAGTTGCGGCAAGCAAAATTTATCAGGGCGAAAAATATACCGAAAAGCATCCGCTCGACTACTTTATGCGCGGTAAGACAAACAGAGTTATTCACCCTGAAACCTCCGATTTTCTCGAGAAACTGCTTATTCTTCTGGCAGAGCACGGTGAAGAGGTAATGTTCACGGTTTTACGCGAAATGCTGAAGGAAGGCAAAGAATACTGATATGAGCACGCTGAAACTTATTAAAAAGCACGCGGTACTCTCCGTTGCAACTCTTGCCGCCATAGTAACGGGGCTTATAATTCCGCCCGACAAGGAGTATCTCGGCTACTTTGATTTTAAAACGCTGACCTGCCTTTTTCTTACGCTTGCAGTTGTCTGCGCACTGAGAAATATAAAGTTTTTCACAATACTTGCAAGAAAGATTGTCGGTCTTACCGGTAATTTGCGTATGCTTTCGCTTGCGCTTATCTACATAACCTTTATCGGCTCAATGCTTATTGCAAACGATATGGCACTTATCACCTTTCTGCCACTCGGTTATTTCGCACTGTCGGTAACAAAGCAGGAAAAATATATGGCATATATTTTCATTCTGCAGAATATTTCGGCAAACCTCGGCGGAATGCTGACACCTTTCGGCAATCCGCAGAATCTGTATCTTTACAGCGCATTTGAGATACCTACGGGTGAGTTTATGACGATAATGCTGCCGCCTTTTCTCCTTGCAGTAACACTTCTCACTGTCTGCTGCATCATTCTCCCGAAAAAGAGTCTTGCCATTGACGAAGACTTTCCCGAAAAACTTGATATAAAGAAAACTGTAATTTATCTTATTCTGTTTTCTTTCTCTATTCTGCTCGTATTCAGAGTTTTTCCGTATTACCTCGGTCTTTTTATAATACCCGTGATACTTTTCTTTATGGATCGCGATGCTCTCCGCGCGGTAGACTATCCCCTGCTTTTAACCTTTGTGATGTTCTTTATCTTTGCGGGAAATATGGCAAGAATAGACATAATTCATACGCTTATTTCCGCCCTGCTTGAGAAAAGCACTCTTCTCGTTTCTATGCTTTCATGTCAGGTGATAAGCAACGTGCCGAGCGCAATCCTGCTTTCACAGTTTACCGACAACTACCGCGAGCTTCTCCTCGGCGTTAACATTGGCGGTACGGGTACGCTTATCGCCTCGCTCGCAAGCCTTATTACATACAGCGAATACAAACTGCTCCATCCGGGTGACAACAAAAACTATCTTAAACTGTTTACCGTACTCAATTTCGCTTTTCTTATCGTTTTGGGAATCGCGGCATACTTCTTTTTTTGATATTTGCAACAAATTGTGTACTATAATCTATGGACTTTTTGCAATACCGTGTTAGAATGCAAGTGTAAAATCTTTCAGGAGGAAAGCTATGTATAATTTTTCCGAACCTACCCGTATTAAACCTCAGGGCTGGCTTCGCCGTCAGCTTGAGATTCAGCTTGAAGGCCTTTCGGGTAACCTTGACAAGATGTGGCCCGACGTGCGCGACAGCGCATGGATAGGCGGCGACCGCGAGGGATGGGAAAGAGTTCCCTATTGGCTCGACGGTTTTATCCCACTCGCTTACCTTCTCGACAACGATGATGCAAAGGCGCGTGTTGAAAAATACATAAACGCTATTATAGACCGCCAGCAGAAGGACGGTTGGATATGTCCGTGCACAAAGGAAAAGCGCGCAACCTATGACACGTGGGGCGTTATCCTTATCGGCAAGGTGCTTTCCGTTTACTGCGAATTCACCGGCAGCGAAAAGGCGTACAACTCTCTTTATGCCGCAATGCGCAACTTCTACCGACTTCTTAAGAGCGGCAAAATCAAGCTTTTTGAGTGGGGCGAACATCGCTGGTTTGAATGTATGATTCCTCTCCAGTACCTTTACAACGTTAAAAAGGAAGACTGGATTCTCTCTCTTGCAAGAATCCTTAAAAAACAGGGTACCGATTACGAAAAGCTCACAAACCTCTGGAAGGTTCCGCTTTACAAGTGGACTCAGGACACCCATATAGTAAACCTCGATATGATGCTGAAGTATGAGGCAGTTACCTCTAACCTTCTCGGCACAAAGTATCAGAACAAGGCTGAAAAGCTCTGGAAGATTCTCGAAAAGTATAACGGTATGATCTGCGGCGCATTTACCGGTGACGAATGCCTTGCAGGCGTAGACAACAATCACGGAACAGAGCTCTGCAGTGTTGCCGAGCTTATGTACTCCTGCGAGATTCTTTACGCGATTACAGGTGACAATATCTGGGCAGACCGCGTTGAAAGACTTGCTTTCAACGCGCTTCCCGCCACGATCAGCGAGGATATGTGGACTCATCAGTACGTTCAGCTCACGAACCAGATTGCCTGCGTTCGCTTCCCCGGCCGTGCGATCTTCCGCACCAACGGTCCCGAGTCGCATCTCTTTGGTCTTGAGCCTCACTTTGGCTGTTGTACCGCTAACTTCGGTCAGGCATGGCCTAAACTTACAATGAGCCTTTTGGTTAACGACGGCAAGTCCTTAAGACTTTCATCTATGCTTCCCGCAGAAATCTCCACCGAGATCGGCGGCGCAAACGTAAAAATCAAAATGGAAACCGAGTATCCCTTCCGCCTCTCCTGCAAGTACACGGTAACCGTTGACAAGCCCGCAAAATTTGCCCTTAAAATCAGAATTCCCTCTTTTGCAAAGAGCGCTTCTCTTGACGGCAAGATCATTAACGGCGATTGCATAATCGAAAAGGAATGGATCGGCAGCGAAACGTTTGAAATCGTTCTCACCGATACCCCGAGATTTGTTGACCGCCCGCACAGCCTCTCTGCAGTTGAATACGGTCCGCTCGTTTTTGCACTTCCGATTGAGACCGAGTACAAGATGTACGAATACGAGCGCAAGGGCGTTGAGCGCAAATTCCCCTACTGTGACTACGAGCTTTATCCAAAGTCTGAATGGAGATACGGCTTTGCAAGTGAAAATCTCACTGTAAAAGAATGCGAAGGAAACGATATTCCCTTCTCAAAGAGCGCACCGAGAATTACCGTTGAAGCAGACCTGTCAAGAGTAAACTGGGGTATGGCTGACGGATATGAAACGGTTGCAGACAAGGCTCCGCTTTCGAGAAAGGCACTTACCAAGCCTGAAAAATTCACACTTATCCCCTACGGTGCTGCAAAACTCCGTATGACTGAAATGCCCAAAACCAAATAAAAAATAAAAATCCCCCCGTTTAACGGGGGGTATTTCCTTTTCGGGCATAGCCCTAGGGATACTGGCGACGCACAAGTGCGTTTTAGTGTTGGCCTGCCAGCCATGCAATTGTTACTTACTACCCATAAATGGGTCCCGTGGG
>JAFYPS010000211.1 GCA_017547395.1 Clostridia bacterium | reverse complement strand
GTACCTTCTTTTGTAAATACGTTATTTAACACAATGTTATTTTTACCGTTTACAACAATATCTCCGTCGCAAATATTGTTCATCACAATATTATTATCTCCGTTAATTATTATTGCTTCTGCTGAACAATTCAGGAACGTATTTCCCGTAATTCTGTTGCCGTTACCCTCAATAACAAGAGCAGGCACTTCGCTTTTATGTATCTGCCTTTCTTTATTCTTCGTGGCAGTGGGCTCGTAGTACCAGAACTCACCGGGAGCATCAAAAATACAGTTTCTTATAGCACACTTTGACACCTTATAAAAGCAAACTGCCGCCTTGGGGAAAGGAGTGCCATTAGAAAAGGCACCGCCGTTTCTCACAAATCTAAGTCCGTCAATATCAAGATTATGCATAAACGTCTTTTCACCGTTTGCTAAAAATCCGTACTCGGGGGTATCAGCAACAATCAAATGTCTGAACATCGCATAGTAGGATGCTTTGGGAGCAAAATACACACCTATACAGCAGCCGTCGGTATTAAGTTTTTCAAAAGTGCATGCGTCAATCTCCGATTCGCCTGTGGCACAGATTGCTGAAGCAAGTCCGGTAAAGGAAACTTTTGAAAATTCGCACTGATCGACTCTCTTTGCATCAAAGCAAATGCCCGACGCCGCAGTGGGATTTGCATAGTCGAACATTCCTCTTGTGTCCATACCGCAGATATTTCCCTGAATGCCGATATCCTTTACAGTAGCGCCGCCGATAACATTCTCTTTACCTATGCGTATCGCGGGAAGACCGCTTTTTGCAAGGCGAAGCTTTGTACCGAAATCAGACTCAAAAACTCCGTTGGGATCCGAGGGATAGTTCCATACTTCTCCCTCAAGTCTAAGGCAGGGAGCGTCTAAAATTACCGTTTCCGAAACGTCATATTTCCCTGTTTCAAGATACACTTTGCCACCTTTTTTACATTCCGCAATAGCAATGTTGATATCACTCGAATTCATCTGATGCACGCTCCTTTTCTCCTTTTTCATTATAAACTTCCTGCGCGGTGTGTCAATCTTTTTTGCATTATTTGGCATAGGTTTTCATACATATATTCTGTACTACAAAAGAAAGGGACATAAGTATGAACAATCTTTACAAACCTGAAGGCATTCTCTACCACTCTGCAGAAAACCGCGAGTATATATCCTCACTTTCCGGACTTGAACGCGCTATGCTGCAAGGCAGAATTTTAGAAGCTCCCGCAACAATGTGCGACGGAGATATGAATCTTTTTGTCGACCTCGGTGAAGTAAAAGGCATAATTCCAAAAAGCGAAGCGACACTGTGCAAATTCGGCGAAGAAGTAAAATCCATAGCAGTTATAACACGTGTAGGTAAGCCCGTATGCTTTAAGGTAACCGAAATCACGAGTGAAGACGGCCGTACCGTCGCATACCTTTCAAGAAAAGAAGCTCAAAAGCAGTGCAAGCGTGAATTTACCTGTGACCTTGTATGCGGAGATATTCTGCAAGCCAAAGTCACTCATATGGAAAACTTCGGCGCATTTGTTGACATAGGATGCGGAATAATCTCGCTTTTGACCATTGACTCGATCTCAGTATCGCGCATCTCCCACCCAAAGGACCGTTTTCAAACAGGCGACTATATTCCCGTTGTGGTAAAAAGCATCGACGAGGAAAATGACCGTATTTTTGTTTCTCACAGAGAATTCTTAGGCACCTGGGAAGAAAATGCGGCGAATTTCACAGTAGGCGACACAGTTTCGGGCATAGTGAGAAGTATCGAGGACTACGGAATTTTCATTGAACTCGCTCCAAACCTTGCAGGGCTTGCCGAATGCAAGCCGGGGGTTAACGTAGGAGACGTAGCAAGCGTATACATAAAAAATATAATACCGGAACGAATGAAGGTAAAACTTGTACTTATAGACTCATCGCCCGACGTTTACCTTTCCAAAAACAAGTATTACATCGACGCCTCAAGGACCAAACATATCGACCGATGGCAGTATTCTCCGTCTGTTTGTGCAAGAATGATTGAAAGTAAATTTTAATATTTACTTTTTTTCTGAATCGTGTTAAAATTGTCTTAAGAAGTAAAACTGTCCGGAGGTAAGAAAATGAGAAAAGTTGTCATCACTATCGGTCGCCAGTATGGCTCAAGCGGTCGCTATATAGGTGAGCTCGTTGCAAAAGAGCTCGGAATTCCCTTTTACGACGAAGAACTAATTACTCTTGCTGCCGAAAAGAGTGGACTTTGTACAGATGCAATAGTAAATGCAGACGAGCGAAACGCGAGCAGTTTTTTATACACACTTGCAATCGGATCTGCCGCTATGCTTCATTCCTCGCAGTACAATATGCCTGTCAACGACAAGCTTTTTCTTGTTCAGTCGGACATTATCAAAGACATTGCAAGTAAAGGTTCGGCAGTGATAATCGGCAGATGCGCAAACTACGTTCTCCGTGACGAAAAAGATACGTTCAGTGTGTTCTTCCACGCTGACGAAGATATTCGCGCCGAAAAAATCGCTGAAAGAAACAACATTACAAAAGCCGCGGCTGCCGCTCTTATCACCAAGACCGACCGTAACCGCTCAAACTATTACAACTTCTATACCGGCAATACCTGGGGTGCCGCCGAAAACTATGATTTGTGTATCAACTCCGGTAAAATCGGCTCGGAAAAAGCAGCAAAGCTTCTCGTTGAATACGCAAAGCAATTTACAGAATAATTTCGCTTTAAACTGTCCCTTAAAAGGGACAGTTTTTTTGTTATCATATTATTGTAAACAAGGAGGCGTTAGTATGATAACTTCTAAAAGCATAATTGAAAAGGCAAACAAGCTTTTCGTAAAACTCGGCACACGCGATCCGTTTGAAATAGTAAAGGCGATGGGCATAGAACTCATTGTAAAAGAACTCGGCTCGTTAAAAGGCTTTTACAAAACGATTTACGGCATTCCTTTTATTTTTCTCAACAAATCTCTTGATAAAAAAACTGCGCGTATAGTTTTGGCTCACGAAATCGGTCACCACATTCTTCACAAGGAATTCTCGGCATTCGGATTTGAGGAAACCTCTCTCTTCTCCCCCGCTTCAAGAAGAGAATACGAGGCCAACCTATTTGCCGCAGAGCTTATGATTTCTGACGAAAACGTAGAAGAGGCACTTGAATACGGCGGAACGGTTCAAAGCCTTGCTTTAAGTCTCTCCGTAAACGAGGACTTTGCCTCACTTAAGTTGTCGGCATACAAATTGAAAAATTCTTCTTTACAACCATAAAAAATATGGTAGAATAGTAATATCTGAAAAAGAACGGAGAACTAAATGAAAATACTGCTTTTAGATTCCGCAACACTTGGCGAAGGGCTTGACTACTCGGACCTTGAAGCCTTTGGCGAAATTATCAGCTATACTCATACCGCTCCCGAAGAAGCTGCAGAGCGCATTGGTGATGCCGACGTTGTAATTATAAATAAGTTCAAAATTACCGAGGCTGCTCTCGAAAACGCTAAATCGCTCAAGCTTATATGCGTTTTTGCGACGGGATATGACAACGTTGACGTTGAGGCTTGCAAAAGCCGTGGCATTGCAGTTTGCAACGTAAAAGGATACTCTACTCACAGTGTTGCACAGCTCACGGTTCTTTTAGCACTCTCGCTTATGAACCGTATTTCCGAATACACAGACTTTGTGACAAGCGGAGGATATTCTGCCGGCAATGCTGCAAACTACCTTGAACCCGTTTATCGCGAGCTTTACGGAAAAACCTGGGGCATTATCGGCGCAGGTGCAATCGGCGGTCAGGTTGCAAAAGTGGCAGAAGCATTCGGCTGTAAAGTGATTGCCTACAAACGCACCCCATCAGAAGAGTTTGAATGTGTGCCGCTTGAAACGCTTCTTCGCAAGTCGGACATAGTTTCTCTGCATACTCCGCTAAACGACGGTACACGCGGACTTATCGGTGAAAAAGAACTCGACATTATGAAAAACGACGCTATTCTGGTTAACGTTGCGCGAGGTGCTGTAACCGATGAAGTCGCAGTTGCCAAAGCTATAACCGAAAAAAAGATAGGTGGCTTTGCTACAGACGTTTACTCTGTCGAGCCTTTTCCCAAAGAGCATCCTTTCTTCGCCATTCGCGATTACAAAAACGTTATCCTCACGCCGCATATGGCATGGGGAGCGATAGAAGCAAGAAAACGCTGCCTTGACGAAATTGTAATGAATATCAAGTCGTTTTTAAACGGTGAAAAACGAAACCGAGTAGATTTATAAGGAGATAGATTAATGCATAATTTTCAGTATGAAACGCGAAAGTTTGCTTTGCTATATATTTAACCCTACTTGTTTCGCGTATTAAATCCTCGCGAAATCGGTGCCGTCCAATTTCGCCGCGCAAGCGCGGTTCCGAGGATTCGTTTTCACTTAGTATTTTACTTTGATTAATTTTAGGAGATAGATTAATGCATAATTTTCAGTGTGATTATACAGAAGGCGCTCATCAGAAAATAATAGACGCGCTCGTTAAAACAAATATGGAGCAGACTTGCGGCTACGGAATGGACGACTACTGCGCGTCTGCACGCGAAAAAATCAAAATTGCCTGCAATGCTCCCGATGCAGACGTTCATTTTCTTGTCGGCGGAACGCAGACAAATACTACCGTGATTTCTTCTCTTCTTCGCCCGTATCAGGGCGCAGTTTCCGCTGATGCGGGACATATCGCAGTTCACGAAACCGGCGCGATTGAAGCAACAGGTCACAAGGTGCTTTGTCTGCCGAGCAGCAACGGCAAAATCACTGCGGCGCAGGTGCAGGACTGTCTTGCAGGTCACCTCGCGAGTGAAACCGCCGAGCACGAAGTTCAGCCCGGAATGGTTTACATATCATACCCCACCGAGTGCGGAACTCTTTATTCGAAATCAGAGCTTTCCGACATTTACAACGTATGCAAGGAATACAGTGTTCCCTTTTATATTGACGGCGCGCGTCTTGGCTACGGACTCGCTGACCCGAGTTGCGACATAACCCTTCACGACCTTACAAAGCTCTGCGACATTTTCTACATTGGCGGTACCAAATGCGGTGCTCTCTTTGGCGAGGCTGTTGTCATCTGCAACGATAAGTATAAAAAAGACTTCCGCTATATGATAAAGCGTCACGGAGGTATGTTTGCCAAGGGCAGACTTCTCGGAATTCAGTTTGGCACCCTTTTCACCGATAATCTTTACCTTGAAATTACAAAGGGCGCAGTTAAAAAAGCATTGCAGATCCGCGAAGCTTTCGCAAAACGCGGCATTGAGTTTTTCGGTGCTTCTACAAGCAATCAGCAGTTCCCGATATTAACAGACAAGCAGATTGAATTTCTCTCAAAGAACAGTCTGCCTGAATTCTGGTGCAACGCTGATGGCGGCAAAAAGGTTGTCCGCTTCTGCACAAGCTGGGCAACTACAGACAAAGCTGTAGAAACTCTCCTTTCCGACATCGCAAATATGCCTGAATAAAAATAAAAGCGCTTGCTTTAAGCAAGCGCTTTTTTACTTTCAAGTTTACTGTCGATTACACTGTATGCGGTAATTACAACTATAAGAAATACTCCGCTGATGATCGAAATTGTACCGGGAATTTCTTTATTGAATATTGCGACCAGAATGGGATTTAAAACCGGTTCAATTGCCGCAATAACAACACAGCTTACGTCACTGCATCTCATAGTTGCAAGTGCATAAAGTATATATGGTATGCCAAGCTGCAAAACACCGAGAAGTGCCAAAAAGCTAATTCCGGTAGCGGAAACCGTATTCTCCGTAAAGAAAACGAATGGCAAGCCTACCAATGCACAAAGCAATTGACCGATAAGAATACCGCTCATTTTTTCCTCACCTTTGGTATGTCCGACAGCAACAAACATTCCGCCCATAAACATACCCGCAATAATGGCAACAACGTTTCCGAGCATATTGCCTGCATCGAGACTATCGATAAAGAATACCGTTACTCCCGCAAGAGTCAGTAAAACCGCAATCACGTCAACCGCGCGCGGCTTCTTATGAAGAAGCACCATTGAAAATATCAGCACGAATATAGGCGCGGTGTATTGAAGAACAATAGCGTTTGCCGCAGTTGTCATCTTATTTGCACCAACGAAGCATATAAATACCGACGCAAGCAGTACGCCGCTTATCACAGTATCACGCGAAACGATAAACTTTTGCTTCGTTACTGCCATATATATAATTACAGTTATCGCGGCAAAAAGTGAACGTCCGCCTGCAATTACAAGCGGGTTCATCTCAATAAACTTTATAAAAACTCCTGCAATGCTCCACAGCGTTGCGCAAAGAACCATTTGTGCTATTCCAATATTTCTGCCAGAATTATGTACCATACTTAATTAACCTTTGCCTTTTTAGGAGTCCTTATTAATTTTTCGAGATTATTCTGATGATATAAACAATTGTCTACAATCGCTTTTCGCAAATTGACGAACTTTCTGTCAAAAAGTCCCGCTTCCTGCTCTTTTACCTCGTTTATAATATTCATATCAGGTTTCCTCGAGGTCATATTGTGGGAGTCGCTGCCAAGTACAACAGGCATTCCGGACATACAAATCGCATCAAGCGTCTTTACTGAACGAGGATATGCAAGTTCGCCGGTTGTAATCTGAAAAACTACGTTAGGTAGCCTTGCAAAATTACGTAAAATCTCAGGAGTATAAAAATAACGCTCAATATGCGCTATTACAGGAACAAGTGAATACTTATATACCGTGTTTTCAATAGCAGGGATAATCCAGCTTTCAAATCGCGTGTCAGGCATCTCAAGCATAACGACGTTGGAGTCGCCTATGCACAGTTTGTCAATCGGATACTCCGAAAGAGACGGAAATATGCGCACTTCGGCTCCGGGAATTATCTCGACAGAATCGTCCGTGTCAACAAGAGTCTTAAAAGTTCTCTCCCGACGTGACAAAAACTCGTCTACATCATCATTCCAGGGATAAAAATGGGGAGTGGCGCAAACCGTCGCCACTCCCTGCGATTTCAAAAGCTTACACATGGCAACCGACTCTTCTTTATCATCGGTGCCGTCGAAATCCATGCCGGGCAAAATGTGGCAATGAAAATCTATGTAATTGTTATCCATTTTTATGCTTTCTTATCTTTCTTTTCAGACTTTTCAGACTTTTTTGTTTCCGTTTCAGCATTCTTTGCACTATTTGTGCCGTAACGGTATTTGCTGTAACCGTACTTACTGTACTTTCCGTACTTGTTAGAATGACGGTTGTTTCCTGCAGAAAAATATCCGCTCATATGGGAACGTGAGGAACTGTGGCCACTGCTGTGACCGCTACTGTGGCTGCCGTAACTACCGTAATGTCCATAACTGCCGTAATTGCCATATCTACCATAGCGGCTATATACGCCGTAGCGTCCATATCTGCCATATCCGCCATATCTTGAATACATACCGGTAGCGTATGAATAGGACTTGTTCTTTTCGGAAACGTCAGTAAGAACTGCGCCGAGAATTTTACCGCCAACAGATTTTACAACCTCAACAGTATGAATAACCTCCGGGTAAATCGCATGGTTCTGTCTTGCAATAACAATCGCCTGAGGAGCATTCAAAAGAAGTGCCGCCGTATCGGATACAAGTTCAACAGGAGGACTGTCAAGAAGCACAAAGTCGTAATCGTTTTTAACGGTTTCAAGCATGGTTCTCATTTTATTGGAACCAAGAAGTTCGGAGGGATTAGGAGGTGTCTGACCGGCTGTAACAATGTCAAGATTATCATAAACGTTACGTTTTACGACATCCTCAAAAGTACACATACTGCTAAGCACATTCGAAAGTCCCTGAGTATTATCCTGCGCAAAAATCTTGTGCTGCGAGGGGTTACGCATATCGCAGTCGACAATAAGGATTCTTGCACCGGTCTGTGAAAAGGAAAGTCCGAGGTTTGCTGTAGTTACCGACTTACCGGAGTTAGGCTCCGCACTGGTAATAACAATAATATGCTCTTTGTCATCCGAAAGAGTAAACAGAAGAGAGGTTCTGATATTCTTATACATTTCGATAATGCGAAATGCAGCTCCACCCTTCATATTACAGAACAATTCGGCAGAACTAAGAGGAGCGTCAACCGTTTTGTTTTTTATAATTGGCATAGTAGTAATAATCCTCCTTTCCGTTTTCTTCAACATGCATACTGGGCACTTCGCCAAGTACAGGAATTCCTACTTTTCTTACAAAGTCGCTTTCATCCTTAACACGATTGTCGGCAAGGAAAGAAAGAACTATCAGACCACCTGCAATTAGTATACCAACAACCGCACCAATAATAATATTAAGACGGGTATTGGGGGATGCAGGCGTATAGTTTACAGAAGCGTCACCAAGCGAGTTTGCACGTCCGGATTCAAATATCTCGCTTATAAGTTCAGACGCTACCTCAACTACCGTATTGCAGACGAGAGCCGCTATCATAGGATCTCCTGCTTTGGCAGAAATTTTAAGTACTTCGGTATTAGACTGAACCGATATCGTAACCGTATAATTACGTAATTTAGAAGACGTATTTAAATACAGCTCGTTCTCCTGAAGCTTGGCTTTGAGCAAGTCGGTTGAACGCTGGCTCTGAAGAATAATGCAATACGTATTCGCCATTGATCTGGAAGCCGTGATATCGCTACCGCTTACCTTATCAATAATCTGAGTTTCCTGCGAGTTGCTAATATAAATCTGCGTAGATGAAACAAACATATCTGTCATCAAGTATTCAGAAATAAAAAATCCCGCAAGTACGCCAAGAAACAATGCAATTATAACCCAGTAGAATTTTTTTCGAAGCATATAAAATAGGGACTTAAAGTCTAAAGCCTGTTCCATAATCATATACCTTTCCTTTAAATAATCAATCATCTTATTATACAACAGTATAAAAAATATGTCAATAAGGAAAAGACTTTATCCAAAAAAATATCCACCCCGAGGGGTGGATATTTTTATTCAAGCAAACGTTTGAATTGCTTATCTGTTGTTCAGATACTCTGCTGCCCAGTCGGAGTATTCAAGTGCCGAGAGAAGCAGTGCGTGAAGAGTATCTTTCGCACTGGTATTGGTCAACTGAGTAGTTGCATAGCACTCGAAGCATGCGGATGAAGTCTCGGAGATACGGTTGCCGTCTGCATCTGCGAGGTATCCGGTTATCTTGCTACGGAGATCCTTTGCAGCTATCATATTGAAGTTAACTTCCACACGGTTCAGCGGATAACTCTTGTGCACGTTAATCTTGAGCTGACTTCCGGGAACTACGATATTCTCTATCACAGTTTCGCCGTTCTTGACGGTTTTGTAACTACCGATAAACTGCATATCCTTAAGATGTTCCTCGGTAAGTTTTTCACCGTTTGCAGGATCTACATAGTAGTATCTAGAAATAAGCGAAATTTCCTGTTCCACTGCTGCTGCTGCACCGGAGTACTGGAGATATACACCTTCATCAGTGATATCCTGCATCTCATCACGTGTTGCACCGTAAGGAATGTTAAGCGTCTCGAACTCGGCCTTCGTGCTCATACGTCTGTCTTCATGTCCGTAATGGCTGAGATGCTCGTTTACAAGGTTTTCGGTGTTATAGTTGAAATACAACTGTGCTGCCGAACCGTAGTTAAAGATTGCTACAAACAAGTCCTGAAGAATAGGCGTGCTCTTTACTGTATTGCCCTTATAGTAGTTTATAAGGTTGTATGTGTCTATCTGAGACTTATACTTGATACCGTTTATGATAGTGTAGTATGTTGCCTCGATAACATCGTTCATCTCCTTAGCTGCGATTGCAGGTCCGGAGAAGTCGTATCTGGAGTCGGAGGATTTAAGCCATGTACCTTCTACGATAGAGGTTACAACGCCGCCCTGCTTATACATCTTGAATTCCATCCAGTGATCAGGCTTGGATTTTTCTACAGTCTTGGTGTTCTGTACGCCGGTGGGACCGTAGGTTTCCGTCGTAGGAATTCTAAACTTAACTACATAAGAACTATCAAGAATTACAGCATGCTTGAACGAGTAAGTCTTCTCTACCGTTGCAACTGTCTCTTCCTTGGTCTCGCCACAGCCGTTTGTACATGTGAAGGTTCTGATTGCATCAGTATCACGAGTTGCAGGAGTGGTAATTGTGCCGGCATCCCACTTGTGACCGAGTGCTGCTTCGCCTGCTTCGGTCTTGGTTGCATGGCAGACGTTACACTCGTAGTTAGTGTAACCTGCATTTTCACAATCAGGAGCTACGGTATCACCCTTGATCCAGTTGTGAGCAGCGGTGATTGTAGGTTCATCACAGCCGTCATTCTGGCAAGTACCGATATGGTT
>JAFYPS010000210.1 GCA_017547395.1 Clostridia bacterium | reverse complement strand
TGCGCTTTACTTACTGGCCTATAAACCTCTATTCAGGTATTACTCATGCACAATATGAGAATTGGACTTGGAATATAGAGATAAATGGCGTTAATAGGCGGCAGATGCAAACCTATATTGAAAGTCATCCATATGTCAAGGAAAAAGGATATATTGCTACGCTTATTGCTCGTGCAAATGCACGAAGAAGGTAAGCCAACGCAATTAAAAGGAGTCTTGTATGAATACATTTTTTACTCAATCAAATATAATGAAGCGCTTCTTCTTTATCGTAGGCAAAACAAAAGATACTTTTGTCGATGAATCGTTGGGTGCGTATGATTTAGAGTTCTCTCTGCAGGACCATTTGAAAAAAATTGGATATGAGAGAATTATGTTTTACAGCAAGACTCAGAAAATCTACTGTATTGATAAGCATTCGTATGAGCTTTCTGTTTCATTGTCTGTAACACCAGAAAAGAAGCCTGCCAAACCATCTCTTATCAAGGGCCCTCTTGGCGGCAACTTGTTGAATAAAACGCCTGCAAACGCTCCTGTTTCCGATGCTCTTCCTGATGCACTTAACTTCGGTAAGATGAATGATATGGATGCGTTTACGAAAATAGATTCTTGTATGCAGGACAAGCATCATAAAACTGCTGTAATCTTCACGAACGCCGAGGATTTTCTTGCCTTTTTCGGAAGAGTTAGAACGGATCGAGGAAGCGAAAGCATTCAAGATAAAATCTTTGACTCAATCAACAACTACGATAGTCTCAGCTACGATAATGAGAATATTATGTTGTTCATTTTCCCGCAACGCAGCCTTAGCGAAACTATGTCCATTTACGGAAACACTCAAGGCTTATGGAGTATTTTCTTTAAGCCAAGAATGGCTAAAGGCAATATCATCGAAATTGGTGCTCCTGCAGCAGCGGAAATTAAAAACGCAATCAGCTTGATTCGTATTAAGCACGGATTGAAAGTTGACTTTTCTCGTGTTGCTGATATTGCCAAGCTCTTTGCAAGAACCGCTTACTCTAACAACTTAACGATGACGGACCTTCTGCATCGTCTTAAACATCTTGCCGACACCGGCACTCAACTTGATATGAATGCCGCTGAATACATTTGCGGCAAGGTAGGTAAAAAGAGTGCCTTCGACCGTCTGAATGAGCTTATCGGTATGAGTAGTGTCAAAGAACAGATTCACGCCTTTGTCAAACGAGCTGAGAATATGCCTAAAGCCCAAGAGTACGGATACATTCCTCGTATTGAGCCTCAGCCTGCTCCTGCTCGCATGGGTATGAACATGAACTTTGTGCTCACCGGTAATCCTGGTACGGGTAAAACTACAGTTGCAAAATTGCTCGGTGAGATTTATTACGAGCTTGGTTTCTTGCCAAGCGGTCATACTGTAAAGGTAACACGAAGCGACTTGGTTGCCGGTTATGTTGGTCAAACAGCTATCAAGACAAGCGGTTGTATCGAGCAGGCTATGGGTGGCGTACTCTTTGTCGATGAAGCATATATGCTGAAACGTCCTAATCGTGAAGGTGGCTCCGACAACGATTTCGGACCCGAAGCTATTGATACAATTCTTGAAGCGATGAGCGACCGTGCCGGTCAGTTTGCCGTTGTTGCTGCAGGTTATCCCAAGGAAATGCAGAGCTTCCTTGAATCTAACCCAGGCTTAGACCGTCGATTCAACGGCATATTACATATTGACGATTATACGCCCGAAGAACTTCTTGAAATATTGAATCTCAACTTGAATAGAAGACGTTTCGTTGTCTCCGATGCCCTCAAGGATCTGCTTCCGCAGTTCTTGTATAACTGGCATCGTAGCCGTGATAGAAACTGGGGTAATGCAGGTAACGTAGAAAAGCTCGTAGAGAGTATGTACGAGAGTTGGTGCGTTCGTTGTGGTATTAAGGATTCTAACGGATGTCCTATTTTTGAAATCGAAGATATTCCTGCAAGTTTAAGCGTTCATGCCAAGGCGATTTCCGAAGCAAAGAAAGATGCAATTATGCGTTTGGATAGTCTTGTTGGTCTTGAACGTGTGAAGCAGAGAGTAAAAGAACTCCGCAGAATCATCTTGATTGGCGGTGAAAAGTCTGCTCCCGGTCATTATGTATTTGCAGGTAATCCCGGTACAGGTAAAACTACAGTTGCCCGCTTGCTCGGTGATATTTTCTGTGATGTAGGCGTTCTTCGCAGAGGTCATGTTGTCGAAGTAAGCCGTGAAGACTTGGTATCGTCCTATGTCGGTCAAACCGCCATCAAAACGAAAGAGGTCGTTGAAAAAGCATTAGATGGTATTCTGTTTATTGACGAGGCGTACCGCTTATATGAAAACACCGATCGAGGACAAAACTTTGGTCGAGAAGCTATTGATACCCTTGTGGCGTTGATGGAAAACCACAGAGACAGATTGTGCGTAATCTGTGCCGGTTACACTCATCCTATGCAGCAGTTCGTTTCAAGCAACCCTGGCTTAAAGAGCCGTTTTACCGAGACTATTATGTTTGAGGATTACTCGGCAAATGAAATGATTGACATTTTGAAGATGTTTGCCGGTAAGGGTTATACTCTGCAGGATGATTATATCGAAAACACTAAAAAGGTCTTTGAGTTTTGGGAAGCTCATAAAAATGCTGACTTCGGTAATGGTCGTGATGTTAGAAAATATTTTGATGCTTGTAAGAGTGCTCTCTATCTCCGCCTTGAAAAAAAATACCCCGACTTTAATATTCCCGAAGAAGAAAAAACAACTTTCACCGGCGATGATATACCGGAGGTGTATCGTTCTCTGCTGACAAAGAAAACAGACACAGTTCAGTTTGTTCCTATTGCCGAAAAGAGTATTGCTACAGAATATCCTACGCCGTTTGATTATGAGACCAACTTTAATCGCACATTAAACGCTCTCCTGTTCATTAAAGCAAAAATGGGAGCCGGTGTTGGTTATGGTAGTGGATTCATTCTTACCTCTGATGGATATGCAGTAACTTGTAATCACGTTATTGATAATGCGAGCGAGCTTTCCGTAAGAGTACGCATCCCCGGTAGAATAGGTGGCGATGATACATGGCATAAAGCAATTGTTGTTAAAGCAGACAAAGAGCTTGATGTTGCTTTGTTGAAATTAGAAGGTTCTAATTTCCCGCAAATGCCCGTGCTGGCTCGTAGTGAAATGTCTCGTATTGGTGATGATATAGTGCTCGCTGGCTATCCGTTTGGCGCAAAGTTGAGCGACAGCGAAGACAAATTGAACCACAGCGTTTTTGAGGGAAAGATTGCTTCCACTCAAATTCAGCGTGGCTATGAAAAACAGTTTGTTGATATGCAAGCGAAACGT
>JAFYPS010000209.1 GCA_017547395.1 Clostridia bacterium | reverse complement strand
TTTTTCATAGATAAAATCCTCCGTTTGTGTTTTGTTTTTGACTGGCAGGTCAATTACATCTTAACACAATCGGAGGATTTTCTGTTCATCGGCAAAGCCTCTTTTGAACCACGCGACTATCGCGTGGTTTTCGTTTTACAATAAAACGGTTTGCAAAAATGCAAACCGTTTTTTACGTATTGTTCTTTTTAAAGCGAAGAGGCGGAACTCCATTTACCTTTTTAAAATTCGCAGTAAAGTATGCAGCACTTGAAAATCCAACTTTCTGCGATATTTCCTGCACGGTCATTTCCGTTTCGATAAGCAGTCCTTCTGCCCTCTCGATACGCTTTTTCATCAGAAAATCGCCTACCGTACATCCTAATATGTCCTTAAAATTCTTGTAAAGCGTACTTTTTGATACTCGCGCCGCCGCGGCAATATCTTCTGTGGAAATATCGAGATGCAGATTTTCGTCCATAAAATCAACCGCCCTTTGCATTACGCTGTTGAATCCGGGAATAAGCAGGTGGTCCAGAAGTATATATTTCGCTATTATCGTTGCCAGATTGAGAACACTCTGAATCCTGTCGTTATCGTATAGCGGAAGGGACAAATAATTCTCACGCATAAGCTCGCTGTCAAGCCCAAGACCCATAATATAGTCCGAAATGGGGGAAAAATCATCATCCCTTCGCATCTGCCCGAGAATTATGTATCCGAGAATTGCTTCGTTGTAAATTACCGGCACCGCAATATCAACAAGCCCCGCATGGCATATATGCATTGTTGCCTTGCCGGCTTCACGGCTTTTCTCTACCAAAGCACGGTCTGTCAGCTTGCATATACCTTGTTTTGTAGCCTGAATTGCATAGCAGTATTTATTGTGAGGAAATTTTGCACCGTAAGAGCGCAGATTTTTATCAAAAAACTGTATATTTACGCCCGTCGCATTATAGAAATCCGCAAGTACTCCCTCAATCTTTTCCTTATTATAGTTTACGTGCATATCGTCACCTCACATACTATAACTATAAGTCATACAACGAAGCTCGTCAATACGTTTTTTCCAAAAAATCAAACTATATTTATAAAATTCAAACGGTTTTATATTGTTTTCACCAACGGCTTAGATTATAATGTAATTAACCAAGTACGTTTCATTTTAAGAAAACTTTAGGAACGCCAACTTTTTGAAGTACGCTCCGCATCATATCAATAATAGCAATAAAACTGCATACTCACCCTTCAAAGGAGGTAACTATGTACGCAATATCCGCACCGATAAGTCTCAGAAGAATAAACGAAAGAACTCTCCCTATTTACCTTGAATCGCTCAGAAAATGCGGCGCTACACGCGTTTTTCTCTGCGGTTACGGATTTGTTTACCGCGACAACTGCTTTGGACTGACTAACCCTACCGAGTTAAAACGCTATATAGAATATTTCCAAAATGCCGGACTTGAAGTTGGCATCTGGATAGGCGGTTTCGGTCACGGTTTTCCGCTTTCTCCTACCGATCTTAGTTTTGTCAGCCGGTATCAGCAGATTGAAGGCATAAACGGCGAAAAGCCGGAACATGCAATCTGTCCCCTTGATGAAAATTTTATAAAAGACTACGCCGAGGGACTGAAAAATCTCGCATCTTTCCATCCCGACCTCATTATGATTGACGACGACTTCAGAATGAACTCTCGCGGCAACGCCTACTATTTCGGTTGCTTTTGCCCTCTCCATCTGAAAGAATTCTATAAGCGTATCGGAGAAGAAGTTCCGCGCGAAAAAATTGAGGAACTCATTTTCACAGGCGGCAAAAACAAATACAGAACTGCCTATCTCTCGCTTATGCGCGACTCACTGCTCGACTTTGCAAAGGAAATGCGTAAAGCGGTTGATACCGTTGACAAAAACGTTCGCCTTGGCACCTGCTCCACCTATGAATCCTGGGATCACAGCGGCACAACGCCTATAGAAATTGCAAATGCCTTTGCAGGCGATACAAAGCCTTTCTCGCGTCTTGCCGGCGCTCCGTATTGGGCAATTGGCTGGAGCAGAAACTTTATTTCTATCCTTGAGACCTGCCGTCAGCAGCATATCTGGGGAAAGGATAGCGGTGTTGAAATGTTCGAAGAGGGAGACAACTATCCCAGACGCAGACATTTGCTCCCCTCAAAGCTGCTTGAAACCTTTGACCTTGTACTTGCGTGCGACGGTGGCTCGGACGGCAACCTCGCTTATCTGTACGACTACGAAACGAAGCCCGAATACGAACCCTCATATGCCGACAGGTTCGCAAGAATCAAGCCTTTGCGCGAAGAATTACAGAAGCTCTTTGCAGACAAAAAGGCTATCGGTGTACGCGTTTTCAATACTCCTCACAAAATTGAAAACTGGGATTTGCCAAAGAAACCGATCCGCAGAATTTCCGATATGCTTCAGCGTTCTCCCGCAAGCCCCGGAGCATTTATTCTTTCCCGCAACACTATTCCGACCACGTACGAGAGTAGCGACTACCCCGTTCTTATTTACGGAGAAAATGCAAAATATATAGGTGAGGAAGAACTCGCAAACGGCGCCATACTCGACATTGTGGCGGCAAATATTCTTGAGAGCCGAGGAATTGACACAGGACTTCTTACCGTTGAAAGCGGCGGCAAGGTAGAAGGTCTTGCCTCTACGCGTATAGTAGGCAATACTAAAGAGCATTATTTGTATGACAACACATATATTTCAAATGCATCTGCCAGCCACATCAAGAGAATTACCTGCAAGGAAGGTGCAGAAATCGCAAGTGAATTCCATCCCGAAAGCACCCCTGCATCCTACTACTACGAGAATGAAAAGGGACAAAAATTCTTCGTTATTGCTTATGACCATTATGCGGCAAATATTACCCCAAACCCGCACTTTGAAAATAACTACTGCCGTCAGGAAACGGTAATCCGCGCGATAGAACGTATGAGCGGCAAGAAGCTCCCCGCAGTATGCAAAAAGAATCCCGACCTTTATATGCTTGCGTCAAAAGGTGAAAACTCAATGGCAATTGCACTTTTCAACCTCCATCTCGATGATGTTTTCGAGCCTCAAATCAAACTTGACAAGTGCTATAGTGAAATTCGTTTTGTCGGCTGCAGCGGCTCTCTTGAAGGAGATACGGTAAAACTTTCGGACATTTCGCCTTACGGATGTGCAGCCTTTGAAGTAAAATAATCAATATACAAAAACGGCACTTGCAAAAGCAAGTGCCGTTTGTTTATTTATCCGTAGGAATAATCGTGTTTGCCCACGAACCGCTCTTTAGCATAAAGAGTCCTATTGAAAGCTTCAAAGCATCGGAAACCTGAATAATAAGGTATATAGGAATTATACCGAAGTTTGTAAACGTGCATAGCAGAAAAGCGAGAAGCGCGGGACATACCCAGGTGTAAACGCTGTCAAAGAAGAACGTGACCATCGTTTTTCCACCGCTTCGCACTGTAAAGTAAATCGAGTGCACGAGCGCGTGTATGGGAAGTGTCGCGCCGGCGACAATAAGAAGGCTGCTTGCAATTTCACGAACCTCTGTTTCAACGTTATAGAGAAGCGGAATAAAGCCGGAAACCAAAACAAGCGCACCGCCGATAATAATGTGTACAAACAACGTCACAAAAAGCAGTTTGTTGTCAAGATCAATCGCTTTTTCTCTGTCACCCTTTCCAAGTTCGCGTCCGACGATAATGGAAATAGCGGTACCCATTGCAAACATTATAATGCAGAAGAGATTCCACGCGGTAGCGGTAATGTTTACCGCCGCATATGCAAAAAGTCCTCTTGTGGAATAGCATTTATTAATATACGTTGTACCAAGCGACCAGAGAACCTCGTTAATCATAAGAGGTGCACCCGTTATAGCAATCTTTTTAACAAGATCAAACGGAACGTAAAGCGAGCGATATGCTCCGTTTACAAAAAGGAATTTCTTCTTTCGGATATGAGTATAAAGTACAACCACGAACAGTTCTACGTATCGCGACATTACGGTTGCTATTGCCGCACCGCGTATTTCAAGACGCGGGAACCCGAATTTACCGAAAATAAGGAAATAGTTGAACACAAGATTTACTATAATAGCCACTACGCTTGCAACCATGGGAATAAAGGTATCGCCCATTTCGCGAAGCGTGCTTGAATATACCTGCACTGCCATAAACGGAACAAGTCCGATAAGCATTATATTCAGGTATTCGGTAGCGTATTTTGAAAGCAAAGAGAGGTCAATGTCTTTATTGGCATTTCTACCGGCGCCAATGTGCTGGTTGCGCGGTACTACGGAAGCCATGAGTACGACCATCTGAGCAATTGTGTCCACTGTTCCATCGGATTGAGTGGAATTCTCGGCATTATTGTTGGCATTCTTGGTCTGGTATTTTCCAC
>JAFYPS010000208.1 GCA_017547395.1 Clostridia bacterium | reverse complement strand
TCGGTACTACTCCGTACGCACGGCAAGCCGTAAAAAATGCGGGAAGATTTCCACAGGAATTGTGATCGGTAAGAGCGGCTATAGAAAGCCCGTTGAGTGCCGCAATTCCCGCCATTGATGCAGGGGTCATATCATCGTCTGCACAAGGAGAAAGACAGGAATGCATATGTAAATCATAATAAAATTTTCCCATATTACATTCCTCTCCTTTTCTAAATTAATTTTGACACCTCTGTGCAAACCTCAAAGATACCTTTGTCTGCAACAAGCAGATTAATCTCCTGTTGCTCGGCACGTGCAATCACGTCCTCGCCAACCTCGGCACCCTCGCATACAACTATTGCCGCAACGTCGCGAAGCATTGCAACGGCTACGATATT
The DNA here is from genome assembly GCA_017547395.1 of Clostridia bacterium. Next base: position 11,755 of record JAFYPS010000208.1, on the reverse strand, counting down.
AACGTTTGACATAATGGTTGCCCACACAGCATCTGCAGGTGCGCGCCCCATTACCCAGCTTAAAAGGTCGCCTGCATATCCACCCTTTACCTCACGGTCGGGTGCGGGCATACAGAGCGGCTTCAGTCCAAGAGTGTTTACAAGTTCTTTTACCGTCATTGTTCTTCCTCATCTTTCTTCAGCGGTGGAAGATATGCATCCTGCACAATTCGCCCAAGCTGACCGTAAATAGCATTTATCTGACGGCGCATCTGTATTACACAATCCTCTTCGCCGGCTTCACCGCGAACGATATCTTCAGCGAGAGCCGAGCAAGTGGGTGCACCGCAGGAGCCACAGTCTATCTGCGGGAAACATTTGTTAATAACCTGAATCTTCTGCATTTTACGCATTGCCTCGGCGCGATTCGGGTCAAGCTGCATTACAGGAGTATATTCAACGCTTTCATCCCACGTAAGCGTTTCTTCTGCTATATTATCCGCCTTGTTTGAGTTTGCCACAGGCAGATACCTGCGCAATCTCTTTAGCCTTGCAGAAGCTATGTACGGATTTTCAACTGTAAGCGCACCGCCTACGCAGCCGCCGTTACAGGAATTAAGTTCAACGAACTCAAGTCCTGAGAAGTTTTCCTTTTCAATCTCCTCAAGAACTTTTATAACATTTTCTATACCGTCTGCCGCAAGGTATTTATCGTTGAGAAGTGCCGCACTTTCTCCGCCTGAGCTTGCCCAGCTTACACCTATCTTTCCCGTCTCAGACTGCTCGGTAGGTGCTTTTATATCGTTCATCGCGTGCAGAAGTTTAAAGTACACGTCACGTATGGCAAGAACACCGTCAATAGAGCTCTTTTCGGTGCCGAGCGGGTTTCTGACGTAGCTCACCTTTGCGGGACACGGTGAAATAAAGAGCGTACATATATCCTCTTCGCGAAGCTCGGGGTGATTTGCAAGCGCCTCTTTTTTCGCAAGTCTTGCCGCGAGTTCAACCGGCGGCAAAATCGGGAGAAGATTGTCAATAAGATACGGAAAGCGTACGCTTATAAGGCGCACAACAACGGGACACGCCGAACTTATCACAGGTTTTCTTATATCCTCGCGTGCAAGATACTGTCTTGTATAATCCGAGACTATTTCAGCAGCGCGGGCAACCTCAAACACATCGTCAAAGCCACACTTTTTAAGTCCGGTCACAACGTAATCAAGATCGTCAAGATTATCAAACTGACCGTAAAGTGCGGGCGCAGGAAGTGCAATCTTCCATTTATAGTCTTTGAAGTCTTCAAAGTTGTCATAAAGCGCTTTTTTCGCCTGATACGGACAAAGTCTTATACACTCGCCGCAGTCGATACAGCGCTCCTCCCGAATGACGGCATGCCCGTTACGAATACGGATAGCCTCGGTAGGGCAACGCTTAAGGCAGTGTGTACAGCCCTTGCATATATCAGGTTGAAGCAGAACGGAGTGATTAATTTTCTGTTCCATTCCGAAACTCCTTATACATTTACACGCATAGTTATAGTAGTTCCAACCCCAACGTTTGTCTCTATTTTGATATCATCGGTATGGCGCTTCATATTAGGAAGTCCCATACCCGCACCAAATCCGAGAGAACGGATATTGTCAGGTGCCGTCGAATATCCCTCCTGCATCGCGAGGTCAACGTCGGGAATACCCGGTCCCTTATCGGAAAGAACTATTTCAATAGCATCGTCATAAACAAGAATATCCGCGCTTCCGCCATCGGCGTGGATAACCATATTAATTTCGCCCTCATACATTGCTATCGACACACGGCGAATAATATCAGGGTCAAATCCAAGCTGACGAAGCGCCTTTTTAGCCTGCACAGATGCATTTCCGGCAGAAGTAAAATCCCCGCCCATAACGTCATAATGAAATTTTAAAGGTATGCTCATTTCGTACCTCCTTTTTCCACGCAACCGCCGACAAGACCGTTTGCATAAAGTATGCCGCATGCCTGATACATACGCTCTTCGGTTGCAAGCACTGCTATTCCCGACTCTCTTGCAAGTTCAATAATCTCAGGAGAAGGCTTTTTGCCACGGACAAAAACGATACATCTCATATCCATCATCTCTGCAGTACGAACGACCTGCATATTTACGAGGCCTGTGAGGAGCACTGCCTGATCCTTGACAAATGCAAGAACATCGCTCATCATATCGCTTCCGCAAGCAGAATGAACTTCATTTTCAAGAAGTTCATCGCCATAGCAAACACTAGCCGAAAGAAGCTCGGCAACTTTTGAAATCTTCATATATTTTATTCCTTTCAAGGATAAAGTTTCACTACTTTGATTATACAATAGAAATTTACATTTTTCCATAGGTTTTTGCAAAATAAATATACGCGACGTTTTCGTATTGACTTTTGTGTATTTCGGATGTTACAATCGAACTGAACGATTTGCTGTTTATACGGATATATTTATGAAAAAAATCATACTGTTATTAATTTTGAGTCTGCTGCTTTGCAGCTGCACCGACTCTCCCGCAGAGGTTAACGCGACGGTCGAAGTCACTGCTACTGCCGAGGTTACTACTACTGCCGAGGTTACTACTACCGCCGAGGTTACTACCACGCCTGAAGTTACCACCACGCCTGAAGTTACCACCACTGCAGAAACAACTGCGGCTCTACCAGAAACAACTGCGGTTATACCGATACTGATGTTTCACGAAATTTCAGAAGCGACTGGCGGAGAATGGTCGATATCCACGGACGGATTTACACGCCGTATGGAGTTATTAAAGGAAAACGGCTTTACTCCTGTGACCTTTGACGATCTTGTTTCTTTTGTTGACGGAGAACGTGACCTCCCCGAAAAACCCGTTTGCATAACATTCGACGACGGATACCTTTCAAACTACACTCTCCTTTTGCCTATCATAACCGAGCTTGAAATTCCGATTACGGTATTCGTTATCGGAAGCACTATACGAAAAGACGGCGAGCAGTCTGACAAGATGAACGTCTCGGAGCTTACCGAAATGGAAGCTTCTCCATACGTCACGCTTGCACCGCACACATACGCTTTGCATATTATCGGGTACGGAGAAAGCGGACGGCCAAACGTCCTTCCCTTGCCGGACGAAGACAAGGAAACGTACACAGAAATGTTCAATTCCGATTGCGAAGCGGCCGAAGCCGCACTGGCAGAAGCAGGCGTAGAAAGCTTTGAAGTCTTCTCTTATCCCGGCGGCAAAGCGCACCGTTTTGCCGAAGCGGTGCTCAAGGAGCGTGGCTACAGAGTTACGCTGACTACAGACCCAGTGCGAATTAACCGCGTAACAAAAGGAGATCCCGACAGCCTTTATCTTCTCGGACGGCTCAACGTAAACGATGCAACGTCCGACCGTTTGCTGCTGAGATATCTTAACAAAAGCTAAAAAGCAGACACAAAATGTGTCTGCTTTTTGTTTTATATATCGAGCAATGTAGTTTTATTTATAGCGTTTGATGCAATCGGTTTCTCCCAAAAGATAATCTATACTTGTATTATAGAATCTTGCGAGCTTAATTAAAACAAGAGTTGGAATATCATTTTCTCCGGTTTCATATTTAGAATACCCTGTTTGCGACATGTCAAGTATTTTTGCAACTTGCGTTTGATTTAAGTCCCTATCCTCTCGCAAATCGCGAATTCTACGGTACATAACCATCACCCCTACCCTCATATGCACATTATACATAACCTATTTCAGGGTATTGACAATTAACCTGAAGTAGGTTATAATGTGTACACATTTTCGACCTGAAGGAGATATTGTTGCATGTATAGTTTTCACACAAAAATTGTCGGAACAACCTATGACGGACGAGAAAATATAATAAAGGATTTGCGTGAACGGTATCTAATTTTCAGCGGAAGCAATTTAGTTCTTGTGCGCCAATATGACAACATATACGATTCTAATGCTGTCGCAGTATTCTTTATAGGTAAGCAATTGGGATTTTTGTCACGCGATGTTGCAGCAAAGGTTGCTCCGCTAATGGACGCCGGAATCCCCTGCACCGCTACCGTAGCCTCCGTAACCGGAGGAGGTGAGTTGCATTATGGAATCAATATTAAGGTATGCATCGGCAATGCATCGGGAGATTCAACATATATCAATAGTCAAATTAATAAAGTTCAAACCGATACTACTGAATACGATCCCGCTACTAAAAAGTTGCTGGCAAAAGTTAACGAGGCTATTGAAGCAGAAGATGTTGATGCAGTACTCGGGTATTTGGATGATGCAGCAAAACACGGGAATGAAGTTGCTAAACAGTGCTTGGCAGATATATATTTCAAATCAGCGTTGGAACTTGTTGAAAACTATACCGAAGCAAGTTTTGCTTTAATGAACGCAGCGGCAAAACTAGGTCATACATTAGCTGCTGCCATTGTAATCGACTCACTCAAGAAAACTTCTTCCGACAATACCGCAAATAGCAACAGTACTTCTACTCCCCAAGAAAGCCGCATTGCAAATCGCGAAGCATATCTAAAAAAATATCCTTTATTACGACGTGAACAAGAGATAAGAAGAAAGCGTATGGAAGCAGCACAAGCACTTGAAAATAACACTTCAGGCCTCTTTGGCTTTTCATCACGATGGATGTGGTGGATTGCCGCATTTTGTGCTTTATTTGGCGTGATATACGGCTCAGGAATCGAAGTGGCAATATCAATTGTAGTCCTTTTATTCACACTGTTTGTTCTAATTTTAAACATTCTTGATGAAAAAGACCTAACAAATGCATATAACGAAGCATTGAACAAGGAAAAAGAGCTTGATAAAATTCCTCCGTATGATCCTTCACACGACTATATTAACGAATAAAGGAGTTCAATAAATGTATCTATATGAAACCTGGAAAAACGAATACTGTGAGCGCGTAAAACAGGATAGCGAAAAAATAGATGAATGGATAAAAACCAAAACATCTACCGAAAAAAATCCCGGGAAAGCATATATAAAAGCAAAAAAACATCACGAAGCGCTTCACAGACACTATGTTGAGCAATCCGAGCTTTACGGCATGCTTAACCTTTTAAGGTTTTTAGAATCATACCCGGAACTGATGATTCTTTCACGTTACTACATGTTCGCACCCGTGTGGCTTTCGACCTGGCATAGCAGTTTTTTTGCGGCCGGAATTGCGCTACTATTAGATGACGGTGTTATGATTATACATTCAACCACGCATGGAGCTGTTCCTAACCCTAACAAAGTAATATGTGTGCATGAACTCACATATGATGAATTCTTTGACGATAATTTTTATACCGTCTCTGACTGCAAAATACATGCAAAAAAAATCAAAAAAACCACTTATCAAGAATACTATTTCTGCACAAACGCATATGACTGCTATTATGAAGAAATGAAGCGAATCGCTTTAGGACTATAACAAAAAGCACCCTCCGGGGTGCTTTTTGTTATCTATAAAGTATTTCGGTTAAGTCTCCGTTATAGACTGTATTAGCCAAGTATCTTTTCAATTTCGTCTGCGGCGGAGGTGAGGTACGTTTCCTCGCAAAGCTCGATTGCGCCCTTGTCGCAAAGTGCTGCAAGACGGTGATCCATAGGAAGCTTGCCAAGTACGCTATAGCCGTATTCCTTTGCAGTTTCGTCGATGCGGCTCTTGCCGAAAATTTCAATCGCCTTGCCACAGTCGGGACAAATAGCATAGCTCATATTTTCAACAAGTCCGAGTACACGGATGTTCATAAGGCCCGCCATATTAGCAGCCTTTTTAACGATCATCGAAACGAGTTCCTGCGGAGAGGAAACGATAACAATGCCGTCAAGAGGAAGGCTCTGGAAAACGGTGAGCGGAACGTCGCCCGTGCCTGGAGGCATATCAACGAACATATAGTCTACCTCGTTCCAGACAACGTCTGTCCAGAACTGCTTTACAGTGCCCGCAATAACGGGACCGCGTCATACAACGGGTGCGGTTTCCTCTTCGAGAAGAAGGTTAACCGACATAACCTCAATACCTGTCTTGGTATTTACGGGGTAAATACCGTCGGGACTTCCCTCGGCTCTTGTGTGAAGACCGAAAGCCTGGGGAATTGACGGACCTGTGATGTCTGCATCAAGAATTGCGGTCTTGTATCCACGGCGGCTCATTTCTACAGCGAGAAGCGAGGTAACGAGCGACTTGCCTACACCGCCCTTTCCGCTGACTACGCCGATAACTTTTTTAACGTTACTCAGTGCGTTTTGAGGCTCTACCAGCGACTCGGGCTGTGCCTTTTTCGAGGGGCAGTCTGCGCCGCAGGTAGAACAGTCATGTGTACAATTTTCTGCCATTTTTTGTTCTCCTTTGGATTTATATAATTTTATTTGCAATCAATTATGAGTTTTTCTCCGTCACAGTCTACACTTGCGCTTGTCACACGGTTCTGATAGGAAGAAATGATTCTTTCAGCAAGGGCATCCTCTACCTCGCGCTGAATATAGCGTCGCATATTTCTTGCGCCATACTTTACGGAGAATGATTTTTCTGCAACGAATGCCGCAGCTCCGTCTGTAAACGTAAAGGTTATTCCCTTTTCTTTGAGTGCCTCAGCAAGCTGAGAAAGCATAAGCTTTGCAATACTTGCAAAATCGTCCTTATCAAGTGAACGGAAGGTTATTACCTCGTCAACACGGTTGATAAACTCGGGGCGAAGGAAAGAAAGCAAAGCCTTTTCCGTCTTTTCGCTGCCTGCAGCAGTGCCGCTTGAAGCAAATCCGCTGACCGAAGAGGAAACGTCGCTTCCCGCATTGGTGGTCATAACGATAAGCGCATTCTCAAAATTAACCTCTTTGCCGTGCGCGTCGGTGATTCTACCGTCGTCAAGCACCTGAAGCAGAATATTGAGAACGTCGGGATGTGCCTTTTCAATCTCGTCAAAAAGAACAACACTGTAGGGGCGGCGGCGAATCTTTTCGGTAAGCTGACCTGCCTCGTCATAACCGACGTAGCCGGGAGGCGCTCCGATAATTTTAGACACGCTGTGCTTCTCCATAAACTCTGACATATCAAGTCTTATAAGCGTTTCGGGAGATGAGAAAAGATCGCTTGCAAGAGTTTTTACAATCTCGGTCTTTCCTACACCCGTAGGTCCCGCAAAAATAAAGGAAACGGGTTTGCGCTTATAGGCAACGCCTGCACGGTTGCGCTTGACCGCCTTTGCAACGGCTTTTACCGCATCGTCCTGACCGATAATCTTTTTCTTCATACGTTCTTCAAGCTTATCAATCTTGCAGAACTCGTTTTCGGTGATTTCGGTTGCGGGAACACCTGTCCATATCTCAATTACGCGTGCAAGATCCTCGGCAGTAAGTTCAACCGAATTAACAATAGTTTCAAGTGCCTTGATACGCTCATTTATCTGTGCTTCCTTTACCCGATTGTCCGCAAGCTGACGGTATTTTTCCTGCATATCGTCCATCTCACGTTCAGGTGCGTTTTCAATAGATACGCGCTCTTTTCTTACCTTTTCAAGTTCGTCTGCAAGCTCGTAGTTCTCGCCTATCTCTTTAGTCGAAAGAGCGCGGTAAGATGCAGCCTCATCAAGAAGGTCTATTGCCTTATCGGGAAGATAGCGGTCTGTAATATAGCGCTCGGAAAGAGTTACCGCAAGGTTCAATATGCTCTCGGGAATGAGTATACCGTGATACTTTTCATAGTAGTGCTTTATTCCGCGAAGCATCTCAATACTTTCGGCAACTGAAGGCTCGTTTACGGTAACGGGCTGAAAACGGCGCTCAAGTGCGGAATCCTTTTCAATATGCTTACGGTACTCCTTGAGGGTTGTCGCGCCTATTACGCGGATTTCACCGCGGGAAAGTGCAGGCTTCAAAATATTAGCAGCGTTCATACTTCCCTCGGCATCGCCTGCACCTACTATATTATGAACCTCATCAATAACAAGTATGATGTTACCCGCTTCCTTAACCTCGCGAATAAGCCCGAGTATTCTCGACTCGAACTGTCCGCGGAACTGTGTTCCCGCAACAAGCGCAGTAAGGTCAAGCAGATATATTTCGCAATTTTTGAGTTTATACGGTACGTCACCCGATGCTATTCTCTGCGCAAGCGCCTCGGCAATAGCAGTTTTGCCGACGCCGGGCTCACCGATAAGACAGGGATTGTTCTTTTGTCGGCGGCAAAGAATCTGCACCACTCTTGCAAGCTCGCGATCACGGCCTACAATTTTGTCAAGTTCGCCTCTTCTCGCCCTTTCGGTAACGTTCTGGCAGTACGTTTCAAGGTATTTCCGCTTTTGCTCCTTGCCGCTTCCCTTTGTCTTTTCAGCATTCTGTCCGCCCGAAAGGCCGCTTTCGCGCATAAGTTTGCCAAAATCAACCGCAGGCGCATTTGTAGACGGCTCTTCGCCATCCTCTGTGGGGACAAGGCCCTGCATAAGCGCATCTGCCTCTTCGCTCATCTGGTCAAGGTCGTCCGGGGAAATGCCCATCTTTTTAAGTATATCGTCAATAGGCTTGATACCGAGTTCCTTTGCGCATTTAAGGCAAAGCCCCTCGTTCTTGCTCTCTCCGTTTTCAAGTTTAGTTATAAACACCACAGCTACTCGCTTCTGGCATCTTGCACACATTACCATTTGTAAAAATCCTTTCGATAAGGGAAATTATTTTGAACCGTTTGCTCTCATATATTCTCTGAAATACTGAATCAGCGCAACTATTGCAAAGCAAAGCATTACAGCGCAAACTACGGGAGTCCAGAGCTCATTTACCTCCGCGGGAGTCATCTGCAGATACACAAGTCCCGCAATAGAAGCGTAGAACACGCATACCGCAAATTTACCCCAGAAGCCGCTTTTTACAACCACGCTTCTTTTACGAAGCATAAATATTGCGCCTGCAATAAGCGCAAGTTCCTTTGCAACGTAAGTAACGTAAAGCCACAGAGGAATTATATCGGTTATATAAAAACAAGTCAGAGCGGCACACTGCATCATCTTGTCGGCAAGGGGGTCAAGCAGTTTGCCGACGTCGGTAATCCAGCCGTTTCTCCTTGCAAGGTAGCCGTCAACAACATCGGTTGCACCTGCAAGAAAGAATACGCCGACAGCATACCACAAATTTTCGGGATAATCGTAAAAATAAAGAGCAACAAATATCGGCACAAGCAATATTCTTATGACCGACAAAACGTTCGGAATGTTTTTCGTTTGCATTTAAAGCCTCCTGTGCCTACCAAGGACAGATATCTATGAAGAACTTCGCAACGTAAGTACGGTTTGCCACATCTGTAAACGTAAACTCGGGATTAAGCGCACCGTATGCACTGCAAAGTGCCTCTGCAACCTTTGCAAGCACTATGCCGAGCACAAGTCCCTCAAGCGCGCCGAACAGAAAACCGAGAAAACGGTTTGTTCCGTTAAGTATCGGTAGTTTTGCAAGCTTGTCAAGTATAAAGCATACAAGTCCAAGCGCGACAAGCGAACCTAAAAACAGTGCCGCAAACGCAATAATGTTTGACACCACGGTTGCCGCAGAAAGCGAAAGACTTTCGCCAAGCGCGTCCGTAGAAAGCAGACTCTCTGTGCTTATATACTTTTCAAGTATGTCCTCAATATTAAAGCCGAGAAGCTCGGCAGTGCTGTGAATCTGCTCGGGAAGAGCTGCCGCAATTGCCGAAAAATCGGTTGCGGCACTTATATCTGCAGTAATGTTTTTAAGGAAACCGCCTATATACTCGGCAGTTTTTTCATAAACGAACGTTTCGCAAAAATATGCTGACAGTTCTTTATAAAAGAGCATCGCTATAACTATAGAAGCGATGGTTGAACCAAAACGGAAAACACTGCGTATAAATCCGCGTTTTGCCGCACCGATTATAACCGAAGCAATAATTACTGCTAAAATCAGGTCTATTGCAATGTACATACCTTACCTCACCTTAAAAATTTTCGCATAGTCATTATAGCAAACCATAACCTTGTCCGAATCTACCGCGACAATCTTTCTTGCGCCCGTAGGAATCTCAATTTCGGCAGTTTCTCCGCCATAACATACCGTAATGCGGCCGTCATAAAGAATACAGATGCGTTTATCAACAAGTGCAATTCCCTTTGCTCCCTTGGAGACCGCATAGGAAACGCTTTTTTCCTCATTGTAGAGATAAGCGCCGCATTCTTCACCCGAGGAATTCTCCTTTAATATAACGCAAACCGAATCTTTTCCGCTGTCAGCAAAAAGAAGGTCTGCCGTACCGAATGAATAGTTTTTTTCACCGTCTTCACCGTAGAATGAGATTCCGCGGTCAAGAAGCACGTAAAAGCCGTTTTTCACCCCGCCAAGCTTATATGCAAGCCCGCTTACGCGCATATCACCGTGAGTTTCATTATCACCAACGGTATAGAATACAACGTCTGTATATAGCGACGCGTTTTCAACCTTGCATTCGCAAACGTAGAGCCTGCCATCATCAAGAAAGCCTATAGTATATGCATCGCCGTGACGAGTAAGGGATGCTACGCGGTTAAAGTTTCTATCGTAAACAAATATGTCCGCACCGCCCTTTTTATTCTTTAAAAGCAGTGCAAAATGTCCGTTATCCGCCGCCGCTGCCGAAATTATCTCGGAATCGAGTTTTTCGTTATAAACCCTGCCAAGCGAATTATAAACATAAAAACCGTATCCACCGGAGTCATATGCAACGAGATACTTCTTTGACGGTGCAAGTACGGGTGAGCGGAAGTTTACCTCGTCCAAAAACGAGCGGCTTCCCATAGCGCGATGAAACGCAACGCCACTTGAAGAACCTACAGCAAGATCCTCGCGAAAATATGCATAGGTATTGCTTTCATCTGCGGTATAATAAACCGTATCCGATGAAAAGGTTGCGTTCCCCGCGGCATCGATATCGCGGAAAAGATACCTGAAGTTGCCGTACGTCAATCTGTCACGATATGCAAAAAGTGTAAGAAAGGCACATGCAACCGTGAGCAGAAGTGCAAGATACTTTGTATTGCGCAGTTTTTTGCTTATTCTCGCGTAATACTCGTTTTCATTTGTATTCGCCTCGAGTCGCCTCATACCCTTCTCCTTTCTTTAGTAAGTAACCTTATTCAAATACAGCCCGTCGGGCGGCGCGGTTATTCCCGCTGCGGCACGGTTTTTAGCCGCGATGATTCCACTCATATTTTCAGGGGCAATTCTCCCGGCGCCAACGTCAACAAGAGTTCCCGCAATTATTCTAACCATATTGTAAAGAAAACCGTCGGCAGCAATACGAAGTATAAACGTATCGCCTTCCTTTGTAACGTCGCAGTAATAAACCGTACGGGTAGCATCCTCTATCTTTGAGCCTGCCGCCATAAACGACGTGAAGTCCTGTTTACCGACAACGTATTTTGCTGCAGCGTTCATACGCTCTTTCGCGTCGGGAAGCAGTCTGCCGGTATAGTGCCACACTCTATTGGCAAGAAACGGGTCGGCTACGGGTGAAACGTGAATTTTATACACGTATTCTTTTGACACTACGTCATAGCGCGGATGAAAGCCGTCGGAAACTTCAACAGCGGAGACTACCGATATATCGTTTGGTAAAAATCTTGAAAATGCGGTTGGAATCTTGTCCGGCGGGATTCTGTTTGCACTTTCGGAAAGCTCGACCGTTGCCGCAAAATCAAGCGCGTGAACGCCGCTATCGGTACGGCTTGAACCCGTGATATTGCACTTTTCACCAAAAAGCTCCGCCGCCGCATCCGTCAGCACTTT
>JAFYPS010000028.1 GCA_017547395.1 Clostridia bacterium | reverse complement strand
TTTCCTCTATAAGAAGTGCCCCGCCCTTTTCCGCTATCGCATTTGCATTTTTGAACTGCTGATTGTCCGTTACGTTAGGAGAAGGAATGAACAAAGCTGCCTTTTTCATAAGCGCAAGCTCCGACACCGTATTGGCACCGCTGCGGCATATTACAAGATCCGCCGCTGCCATCTGAAGCGGCATATCGTGTATGTATTCAAGGAAGCGAATGTTATTGCATTTATCAAGACCTTTTTCCTTGTAAATACCCGTTGCTATTTCCCATTCGATAGAGCCGGTAGCGTGAATATGCACTACCTCGGGATGACTCGCTACGTAGTCCTCCATAAAGTCAAGCATCGCAAAATTGACCTGCTCTGCGCCAAGAGATCCGCCGAATGAAAGTATTACCTTTTTATCCTCGGGAATGCCGAGTTTTTCTCTTGCCGTCTTTTTATCTACCGCCTCAAAGTCCATCCTGAGCGGACAACCTACCCTAAGTGCCTTTTCCTTGTGCGAAAGCAGCACGGCGCTCTCGGGATAGTTAATATAAACTCTGTCGACATACGAAGCGAGGCGACGTACGGTTACTCCGGGGACTGCATTTGATTCGTGAACTGCAGACGGCACGCCAAGTTTTGCAGCAGCCACAAGTATCGGCCAGGAAACGTATCCGCCGGTGCCGATAACTATGTCCGGTTTGAACTCGCGTATGATTTTTTTTGCTCTTTCGGGTGAAATAAGAGCAAGATACATAGCATACAGATTCTTTGGAGACAAGCTGCGACGGAAGCCCTTGACATTTACGTGGTACATTTTATACCCCGCATTTCCGACAAGTTTGTTCTCCATTCCGCTTGGAGTTCCGACAAATGCAATCTCGCTGTCGGGCTCATTTTGTTTAATTACAGATGCTATGGCAAGCGCGGGATAAACATGTCCACCCGTGCCTCCGCCGGTCATAAGTACTCGCATATTTTTGACCTTTCTTGACTTTCTGTTGTGCCCCATAACGGGACATATATAATATAAAGGAAGAAAACTATTTCTTTTCTAACGTATATCGCGATATCGCAAGCAGCGTTCCCATCTCTACAAGCTGCACCACCATTGCGGTACCTCCATAGCTAAAGAACGGGAGAGAAATACCTGTATTGGGTATAGAATTTGTCACAACCGCAATATTAAGCAGCACCTGAAGCGCCACTTTGCTGCTTATACCTATTGCCACAAGCTGCGCAAATCTGTCGGGAGAGCGCATAGCAATAACGTATCCGCGCCAGACAAGAACTCCAAAAAGAACAATTACGGAAATCGCTCCGATAAAACCGAGTTCCTCACAGATTATCGTGTAAATAAAGTCGTTTTGAGGCTGTGAAACGTAACTGAACTTTTGGCGGCTGTTTCCAAGTCCAAGACCGAAAAATCCGCCTGAACCTATTGCTCTCATTCCCTGCAACGTCTGCCAACCACCGTCCTGAGGATAAAGTTCAGGGTTAAGCCAAATGTCTATGCGGCGCTTTGTGTAGTCTGTAAGAAATGCAAACGCCACTACAAACGCTCCCGCCGCACCGCCCATAAGACCAAGCAGCTTTAATCTTATTCCTGAAGCAAACATTATCATAAGCCCTATGCATCCGATAATGATAATGCCTGACAAATGTTTTTCCAAAAGAACAAGCACACATATTCCACCAATGAGACATAGCGGTATGATCGTTCCGTAAACGTTAGAATTTTTGGCGCTCTTCAAATCAAATGCTTTGTCATGATACTTCGAATAATACCACGCAAGCATAAGAATCAGCGAATATTTCGCTATTTCCGAAGGCTGAAAGCGCAAGGGACCTATTTCTATCCATCGCTGTGCTCCGCCGCCTACAGAACCTATAACCAATACTGCTACAAGCAGAACGCATGAAACCGCATATGCAAGAACCGAGAGACTTTTATAGATACGAAGCGGGAACCTCGCCGCAATAACCATAAATATCAGTCCGATTATTACCATAACGCTTTGGCGCTTTATAAAATAATAACTGTCGCCGTAACGCGTTTCGGCATCTGCATAACTCGCGCTGAAAACCATTATAAGACCGTATGCAAGCAGAATGAGTATTGTAAACAGCAGAAAACTGTCTACTCCCCCACGTACCACACGATACTTGTCATTTTCATACGTTCTTTCTTTTTTCAGTTCCACCGCACCGGGTTGTGCGGCATTTACTATTCTGTTATCTTCTTTCATTTTGCCGCACCTCCGAATTTTTTATGCAAAAAATGCTATTACCGAGAAAATCAAGGTAACGAGTGAAAATATCAAAACTATCTTGATCTCACTCCATCCACACTTTTCAAAATGGTGATGTATTGGTGCCATTTTAAATACGCGCTTGTGAGTAAGCTTATATACACCAACCTGAATTATATCAGAAAGCGCCTCGCATATGTAGATAATACCAACCATCGCAACAACAAGCGGGCTGTCTATCATAAATGCCGCACCCGCTACAAGTCCACCGAGGAACAATGAACCGGTGTCTCCCATAAACACTCTCGCGGGATAGAAATTATAAACAAGGAAGCCAAGAGTCGCACCGAGCATTGCGGCACCGAGAAGCGCAAGCTCAAGTCCATACGAAACAAAGGCAATTGCCGAAAGAAAAACCGCCACTACAGCAGTTACCGACGAAGCAAGTCCGTCTATACCGTCAGTCAGATTAACACTGTTTATAATTCCCGTAATAAATATAAGGGCAAAGATATAGTAGAACCAACCGAGTTCAAGAGAAATGCCCGCAAAAGGTATTTCAAGCGACGTATCAAGCTTTCCGTAAAGCTGCATTAATGCTATAAAAGCACCCGCCATCGCAAGCTGTAAAGCAAATTTCTGAGGTGCAGTAAGCCCCTCGTTCTGCTGCTTTTTAAACTTAGTAAGGTCATCAACCACGCCGATTATTCCGTTGCCGAGCGCAAGCAGAAGTGTGAGAACAAGCGGAAGCGCGTTAATGCTTTCTCCAACAAAGTGAAGCAAAGCAAGTGTTACGGCGAGCACCACGGTTGTTGCCGCCACAAATGAAATTCCGCCCATTGTGGGAGTTCCCTCTTTTGATTTATGCCAACGGGGTCCGATATCAAGTATCTTCTGCCCCATCTTCATACTGCGAAGCTTGGGTATAAGAAAACGAAGCGAAATAACAGTCAAAAGAAAGACCGCTACGGCTACCGCTGCATAAGTAAATGCCATATTAATTTCCGCCTTTCAGCCTATTTTTCAAATCTTTCGCGCAGAATCTTCAGTATCTCTGCCATTGCATTCTGCCTTCCCATACGCACAAGCAGAACGTCTCCCTCACGAAGCACGCTTGCCACCGCCTCGGCACTTTTTTCAGGTGAGAAGAGTTCAAAGTTACCCGAAACGTCCGAATCTTTCATTCCCGCACGGCGCGCTCCGACGCCTATCTGTTCTGCGGCTACACCGAAGGTAAAGAGCTTATCTATCTTCTTACTATAGATATACTCTCCCATTTTCTCGTGCAGAATTCGGGTTTCCTGACCGAAGTCTCTGATGTCCCCAATAAGCGCGATTTTTCTTGATTGCTTATGAAGCTTTGCTATATCGCAAAGCGTATCAATAGCACTGTAAACACTTTCAATATACATCGACGACGAATCGGTTATAAACGTTATGCCGCCCACCGTATATATTTCAACGCCAAGCTCGGAGGAGTGATAATTTTTAAGTCCGGTTTTGATATTTTCTGCGGGAACACCGTATTTCAAGCCTACAAACGCTGCAAAAAGTGCGCTGTAAACGTTTTCTATTCCCTCAAAGTGAATCTCGACATTCTCTATAAGAACGTCTTCGCCGCGAATATCAAAAACAGTTCTGTCCTTGTATTTACGTATCCTGTCGGCGTAAAGTCCCGCCCCGTCATCTTTTACGGAAACAGTTGTACTTTTTGCATTTGTCTGACAAATAAGCTCAAGCCCGCTGTCCTCTGCGGAAATAGCGATTTCGCCACCGTTCTTCATTCCGGCAAGAACGTCAATGTTTGCACTGTCATCAATTTTGCTCTGCATCTCGGTAATAATACCGACGTCACAGTCGAAAACGTTAGCAAGACGCTTTACGTCCTTTTTATCGTGTATTTTCAGTTCTACAAGTAAAAAGTCGGTCTGATTTGTTATTTCAAACAAGGTAAAGGCATCATTTTTGTCTTTGGTTTTCTTGTCCGTTGCCTTGTGTACCTTGTACATTTCTTCAAGCACGGAATAAACGAACTCGCCCGTACGTGTCTTTCCTTTTGGTCCGGTAAGTGCTACAGTGCGATATTCCCGACGCTTTGAATACTGTTTCGCAAGTCTTTCAAGCGCATCCATAATATTATCGCATACAATCACTGCACTGTCCGGAATCTTTTCAAGAGAAGCCGGTGCCTTGGTACAAAGAACAGCATATGCACCGTTCTTTGCCGCTGCCATCATCTCTGCAAGCGAATTATCATCGTCAATAATATAAAGGGTATTTTTAATAATTTCGGGCATTTTACCCGTAATTCTTTCTATCTCAATTTCCGGCGCGTTTGCTGACAGAGTAAGAAGTTCCGCTTGCATAATTTCAGCAATCTCTCTCACCTTGATGCCGCCAAGTTTTAAATCGATTATCAAAAAACACGCCTCCTTCCATATATCATTCTCTTTTCGATGCCGCCAAAACGGCAATTTCTCTTTCTGAAAACGGGTGTACCCCGTCTTTATCTATCTCGTATTGCTCGTGTCCCTTGCCAACAAGGAGTATTATATCTCCTTCAAGCGCACTTTCTATGGCGAAATTTATCGCTTCACGCCTGTTTTCTATTACTATATAATTTTTTGCATCGCCAACACCTGATAAAATGTCGCTAATTATACTACCGGGATCTTCGGTTCTGGAATTGTCGCTCGTTATTATGACGTAATCGCTCATTTCTACGGCAATTGCTCCCATTTTGGAGCGTTTCTCTTTATCGCGATCTCCGCCGCAACCGAAAAGAGTCACTATCCGCTGACCTGCGCTACGAAAACTCTGGACACTTTGAAGCAGGTTTTCAAGTGCGTACGGTGTATGTGCATAATCAATAAAAACAGAAAAAATATTGTCGCAGAATCCAAGATTGACCCTTTCAAGCCTCCCGCATATTCCGTCAAGCGTGTACAATGCGTTTTGTATCTGCATAAGGTCAACGCCTATCTCACGTGCTGCGGCTGCTGCTGCAAGCGTATTATAAAGCGTAAAGTCACCCGGAATGCGTGTTTTTATCTTAAATCGGGCATTACGCGAGTGTATTACATATTCGCTCCCAAAAACTCCGTTTGAACGTATCTGCAGAGCGTGGTAGTCGGCTTTTTTTCTGATTGCATACGTAAGCACCTTGCATTTTGCTTTGCTGATTATGTCAGCGGCGCGAAGATCATCCGCATTAACAAGCCCCTTTTTGCAGCTTAAAAACAGCTTTGCCTTTGCCGCCAGATAATTTTCTTCATTTTTGTGAAAATCGAGATGCTCACTTGAAATATTTGTGAATATACCTATCTCAAACTCAATAGGAGCAAGCTTTTCAAGAGCCAACGCATGTGACGAAGTTTCCATTATAAGAACCTCCGCCCCGTTATCTGCCATTTCCTTCATGGAAGGATACAGCAGCTCGGGATCAGGCGTTGTCATTGTAACAAAATTTTCAAGAGACTGTTTATCGGTTTGCGGGCGATACTCTTCTTCAAAAAGCATACTTTTAAGCGTACCGATAAGTGCTGTTTTATATCCTGCATGTGCTAACACCGTGCGAAGCATATATGCGGTAGAAGTCTTTCCGTTTGTCCCTGTTACACCTATGATTTTCATTCGGCGCTGAGGATTTCCGCAAAGATTTGCGCAAGCATATGCCAGTGTTCGCCTGACGTTACGGGTAATAAGCTGAGGTATATGAAGAGAATCGGCATATTTTTCGCCTATATAAAGCGCTGCGCCTTTATCCTCCGCTTCAATCGCATACTTTGTCCCACTTGTGTGACACCCGTCGATAGCAACAAATATTTCGCCCGGCACAATCCTTCTGCTATCTGAAGAAACCCCGCTTATATTCAGTGAAGAAATCTCCATCGGCACCGATATATCAGTACCGCAAAGTACGTCTGCAAGATTCATATATGCCTCCGAAAGTTTTTTGTTTAAACTTCCGTTTGCATAGTTTTCTTTAATCTGTACCGTCCATATGAATTACTTCTATCGAAACAACAGTTCCGTACGGAACTTCGCTTCCCGCCGCAGAAGACTGCGAAGTGACGATTGCGCCGCTTCCCTTTTCATAGTTCTGCGCACCTTCAATCGCAACATTCAGTCCCGCGTTT
>JAFYPS010000207.1 GCA_017547395.1 Clostridia bacterium | reverse complement strand
TTTTCGCCGCGACGGGGCTCAACCTTAATGGTTCTTTCCGGCCAAGTGATTTTAGCCATATTCATAACGCTGTCAATAGGACCAACAAGGCTGATAAGAGTGTTGAGGTAATAAGGAGCCATATCCATCATAGGACCTGCACCCTTCTTATAAAAGAAGTCGGCATCAGGACGCCAGTACTCGTTACCGCGCATTGCGCAGATCGCGTTAACACCGATAACGTTACCTATCCAGTCTTCTTCTATTGTTTTCTTTGCAGTCTGTGCGGGTGCACTCATAAACGAGTCGGGTGCGCAGCCAACGCGTTTGCCGCATCTCTTCGCGGTTTCCATTATGCGAAGCATACCCTCTTTGGAGCATGCAAGAGGCTTTTCACTGTAAACGTGCTTGCCTGCTTCAAGTGCGCGTATTGTAACTTCCTCGTGTGCCATAGGCACAGTGAGGTTGATAATGATATCAATTTCAGGGTCGTCATAAACGATTTCGGGAAGACCGTAGTCTGCTATTTCATATACTTCTGCGCGATGCTTCGCCTTTTCGATATCAATGTCACCAAGCTTTGTAATGGTGTAGTAATCACTGTAAACCTCTTTTGCATGGCGGATATAGTTACCAGCGATAGCGCCGCAGCCGATAATACCAACTTTATACTTTTTCATAATAGTTACCCCTTAATAATTTTATTAAGATATTCATAGCTCTTTGCAGCAAGAGCTACCACTTCGTCAAAATCCTTGGAGCCCTCGGTTTCAACGGAAACAACGCCGTCATAGCCGTAGGATTTAAGAAACTCGATGCATCCATTTACGTTTACAACACCCTCACCGAGTGCAACGCATTTCTTTTCGTCGTTAATGTCTTTTGCATGGCAGTGAACGACTCTGTCAGCGATTCCGCGGAGAACCTCGAGTTCGTCTTCCTTGCCCTCCATACACTTCCAGCCGGACTGGCCGTTTCCGCTCTCAACGTAGGATGCACGGAAAATGTTGCACGCATCATAGTTGATACCGAGAGAATCTGCATCGCCAAGTGCGAGCATACGGCGAAGACCGTCAAGCGTGAGAGAAAACGTTCCGTGAGGCTCGATTGCAAGAGTTACGTTATTCTTCTTTGCAACTTCAAGCAGTTTGGACAGTCTTTCGCCGAGAACCTTGTATGCATCCTCGTCGCTCATACCCTCGGGCTTGTGTCCGTCGGCAGTATGTACAACGGGAATTCCCGCGGCTGCAGCCCACTCGACAGAACGACTACCCGACTCTACGCTCATTTCGTTTGCAATAATGTTACCGTCAAGAGTCCAGAGTCCCGTGATTCCCTTAAATCCATACTTGTTCTTAAGTTTTACAAGATTTTCAGGGTCATCACTGTTTACGTCAACGTGAGGACACCAGGGTCCTACTGCCTGTGTTTCAAAATACTCGTAGCCGATGTTGCGAATAGCCTCAAGGCTCTTCTCAAGCTCAAATTTTCTGAATAAGACAGTTCCGCATCCGATTTTCATAGTTTTTCTCCTTTTTATCTATTATTTAAAATAGAAAATTACAAATTATATAAAGCAGGGGCATTGTGACTACGCAAAGAATTGTAGTTCCGAGGGTAACGACCGCAGCCTGCTCACTGTTCGCACCGAACTTTGCCGCAAGTGACGGAGAAGTTGCCGCGGTTGAAACCGCACTTGAAATAAATATTGCCGCTGCAAGCTCAAATCCGATATTCACTTCAAAAACGGTTTTTAGCAACAGCAGAATTGCCATAGCCGTTGCAGGACATATTACAAGTTTTACAAATGATACTACGTACATAGCAGGGTTCTTTACGATCTGCGGCAGTTTAAGCTTTGAAAGCTCATATCCAAGCACCGTCATTGAAAGCGGAGTTGTAAGACTTGCAAGATAATCCGCATAGTTTACAACCATCGGAAACTTTACACCTATATCCGCAAGCGAGAAGATAACCCCAAGCAAAATTGCAAAGTTTACAGGTGAAAACAGAAGCTTTTTCACCGAGAACTTTGTTTCTCCCGAAAGTATATAGCCACCAACCGTCAGGATAATATATGTATTTGCAACGTTGAAGAGAGAAATCAGCACCGCTATTCTGCTGTCAGCTCCAAAAATCGCCATAGCAAGCGGAAGTCCAAGAAAGCCGCAGTTAGGAATGATTGCACAGTAGCGATTGGCAAAAACCGTTCCTGCGTCAGCGTCTTCGCGCTTTTTAAATAAGACCAGAGTCACAAGCAACGTGATACCGACAATTGCAAAAGGAAGCAGTAACGAAATTACAACCTCGCCCACACGAAGACTTGTGATATCCGTCTTCAAAAACGAAGAGAATACCAGAAACGGCATCGCTATGTCGGTAAGTATACTGCTTGTCATATCAATTCCACGCGGGTCCGGACGGCGAAGCTTGCCGACAAGATAACCGGGTATCATCAGCATAATAAACAGCAGTACGTATTTGAAGATTATACCAAAAGAAACCATAGCTTTCTCCTTTCAAGATAATTATAAGGCTTTTTTCGGACACGAAACAATGTTAAAATCGGACTTTTTATTTTTTTATCCGTACAAATCGGACATATTTGTATTGTTTTTTTATTTTTGCGTGTTATAATTAAAGAAAAATGCCAAAGAGGTGTCTATGACAGAAAAAAAGCATTTTAAATCACACAATATAAACAAGTTCAACCTCACCTTCTCAAATTCGCTTATGGAATGCCGAGTTTTCTGGGCGAGAGTTGTCAGCAGTGAAAACGAAAGTTTATTTACTCAATACACAAAGCACACCTTTTACGAAATAGAGTATGCTCTCGAAGGTAAAATTGATCTTATCATCGGCAAAAACGATAAGCTGAGGGTAAATGAAAACGATTTTGTTATAATTCCGCCAGACACGTATCATCAGATAATTGATAACGACAGTGAAGGTGCGCGCTTTATTATGGCTTTTGAGGTGCAGTTCAAGGATGAAAGGCTTTCGCGTGCTTCAGAGCGCCTTGGCGAGCTTACCCCGAGAAGTGCAACCGAGGATATGCGTGAGCTGCTTGACATTCTGCTAGAAAAGCGTTACCGCGACACTCCCGTACGAAAGCGTATGATAACCTCTCTGCTTGAAAGTTTCTTTCTTGAAATAGTAGAAGTAATGATTGCAGATGCACCCGTCGCAGAGGAAAACGGATATAACGAGGTCGAAGCGAGACTTGGCGACATACTTGCATACATACACCAACACGGAGGAGTGGGTATCAGCGTTTCGGATATCGCAAGAAAATTCAATATCAGTGAAAGACATCTTTCGCGCACCGTGCTTTCGCTGACTGGTAAAAGCCCTAAAGAGCATATCAATTACGAAAAGCTAAAGCGAATAGAAGAATATATGGTTTCCACTTCCCTGTCGCTTGGCGAAATTGCAGAGCTTTGCGGCTTTTCGGATTCATATGCAATGAACAAATTCTTTAAGAGATATAATAAAGTAAGTCCCACTGTCTTCAGAAAGCCGACAAAGTAAACATTAATAATGCATAATGAAGAATGAAGAATGAAGAATGTAGGTTGTTTTTGGGCTAATGCCCAAAAACTTCATTAATTCTGCATTATGCGACTTCATCGCATAAACAAAAAACAAAAAATCCGCAACTTTCGTTGCGGATTTTTTTGCTAAACTTTAGATTCTTGCAACGCCGCCTTCTTTTGCAGCCTTTACAACTGCCTCGGCAACAACCTTTGCAACGTCCTTATTGAGCGCGGAAGGAATAATGTTATCCTCACGAAGCTCGCTGTCGGGAATAAGGGATGCGATTGCATAAGAGGTAGCAACCTTCATCTCCTCAGTAATCTGTGCTGCACGGCAATTAAGCGCACCGCGGAAGATGCCGGGGAATGCAAGCACGTTGTTAATCTGGTTCGGGAAGTCACTACGTCCGGTACCAACAACTCTTGCGCCTGCTGCGAGAGCCTCGTCAGGCATAATTTCGGGAGTGGGGTTAGCCATCGGGAATACGATGGAATCCTTAGCCATAGAAGCAACCATTTCCTTGGAAACGATGCCGGGAGCGCTTACACCGATAAACACGTCTGCGCCCTTCATAACGTCAGCAAGATTGCCCTTGTCAAGAGTGCGGTTTGTAACCTTTGCAATCTCTTCCTGTGCGGGGTTGTTTTCAGGCTTGCCCTCGTAGATAGCACCGAAGCGGTCAACCATTGTGAGGTTCTTAAGACCAAGGTTGAGAAGGTGACGGCCGATGGAAATACCTGCAGAGCCTGCACCGTTGATAACAACCTTAACGTCCTCAATCTTCTTGCCAACTACCTTGAGTGCATTGATAAGAGCTGCTGCACAAACGATAGCAGTACCGTGCTGGTCGTCGTGGAATACGGGGATGTCGCAGATTTCCTTAAGGCGCTTCTCGATTTCAAAGCAACGGGGAGCGGAAATGTCCTCGAGGTTGATACCGCCGAAAGAGCCGGAAATGAGATAAATAGTACGAACGATTTCATCTACGTCCTTGGAACGAACGCATACAGGGAAAGCGTCAACATCTGCGAACTCCTTAAAGAGTGCGCACTTGCCTTCCATAACAGGCATACCTGCCTCAGGGCCGATATCACCAAGACCGAGAACTGCAGTACCGTCGGTAATAACTGCAACGAGATTGTGACGGCGGGTAAGTTCAAAAGACTTCCAATAGTCCTTCTGAATTTCAAGACAAGGCTGCGCAACACCGGGAGTGTATGCAACAGACAAATCGTGACGGTCGTTTACCTTTGCGCGAGAAATTACCTCAATTTTTCCTTGCCAGTCATAGTGAGCCTGGAGAGATTCCTGTTTAATATCCATAACAATGCCTTTCATATTATGTATTCCGCCGTAAATGGCGTTATTTTGACAAAATTTATTATATCAAAGTTTCGAAAAAGATGCAAGATAAATATAAAAAATTATTTGACTGTTTTTTTTA
>JAFYPS010000206.1 GCA_017547395.1 Clostridia bacterium | reverse complement strand
TTGCCGACTATGCGCTTCCTCTTTCAAACGGTGATGCTTCCTGCATTCTCTACATCCGCGACACTCAGGAGGAGCTTTCCGACGTTACCTGGATGCTCTTTTCGATAGTGCTTCAGGCACTTTTCGTAGGTCTTGCAATCGCGTTTCTGCTCTCATTCTTCCTTGCCCGTGCAATTTCTCTGCCGCTCGCAAGGCTCACTGCGGGTGTTCAGCGCGTATCCAAGGGTAATTTCGATGAAAAGATAAGCGTTCACTCAAACGATGAAATCGGTGTGCTCACCGAAAACTTCAACAAAATGAGCCAGATGCTGCGCTCAACGCTTGACGAAATCAACGGCGAGCGCGAAAAGCTTGAAACCGTTCTTTCCTGCCTTAAGGATGCGGTTATCACGTTTGGCGACAACGGTAAAACTCTGCAGATAAACGATGCGGCAAAAGAGCTTTTCTCCGATACCGAGCTTGAAATGCTCTCTCTCGACTACATCTTCAGCCTCCTGAAATATAACCGCGACGATATGAGCATTGACGTTGATTCGTCAAGCGAAATCCCCGCGGTGGAATACGGCGGAAAAATATACGAGCTTTATTTTGGTAACATCCGCTACCGCGACGTTCATAATATGCGCGAGGGCATAATTTTAGTTATCCACGACGTTACGCAGAGCTACGAGCTTGACAGAAGCCGTCGCGAATTTGTGGCAAATGCTTCTCACGAGCTCCGCACACCTCTTACAACCATTAAAATGGTGCTTGAATCTCTTTCAAGCGACGAAAACATTACAAAGGATGAGATGACAAAAAGCTTTCTTACCATGGCTGAAACAGAAAGCTCCCGTATGGAAGCACTCATCAAAAATCTTCTCACTCTCTCAAAGATTGACAGCAAGACTATGCAGTTTGACATGAAGCCGCTTAACGTTACCGAATCGGTAGAGTCTATCGCAAACACGCTTCGCCTTACCGCGGAGAAAAAGGGACAGTCGCTCTCGTTTACCTCGCAGGGCGAACCTCTCTATATTCTCGGTGACAGGATACGCGTTGAGCAGACTGTCATCAATATAGTTTCAAACGCTATCAAATATACAAGCGACGGCGGCAAAATCGACGTTTCACTTACCGAGGAATACGGAAACGTCAAAATCACGGTACGCGACAACGGCATAGGCATTCCCGCCGCGGATCTGCCAAGACTTTTCGAACGCTTCTACCGCGTTGAAAAGGCGCGCAACAGCGACAAGGGCGGTACCGGTCTCGGACTTGCAATTGCAAAGGAATTTGCTCTTGCACACGGCGGCGATATTCTCGTTGAAAGCACCGTCGGCGAAGGCACAACGTTTACAATTGTCTTTCCGAAGATGAGATGAACATTAATAGTTGAAAGTGTAAAATTGAAAATTGAAAATTAAAGAATGTTTTTGGAGCTTTGCTCCAAAAACCACCTTCACTTTCCACTTTCCACTTTCAATTTTACATTAGCATAAACTTTTATCCAAGAAAGGAGGAGCCATATGAAAATCAAAAAATCGTTTGGCAGACGTTTTGCGACGTTTCTGACCGTTATTCTTACGTTCAGTATGCTTCTCCTTGCTGCAATATACATCGGCGGCACACAGTTTGCCTCCGAAAGCGCGGCTATAAATCTTGACAAAAAAACCGACGGAACGGTAACTGTCGGCGGCATTTACGACGTAAATATACCCGTTTACGAAAAAGGTCTCCTCCCCGTTTCATTTGCGGCAATAAGCTACGGAGGTGAGGGCGGCGGCGCATACGGCAGTGATGACTCGGCAAAAGCACTGAGCAGTTTTGCCGCAGAACCCCTCCACGCCTGCCTTGAATCGGGCGCATCATTCAAGGAAATCAACAAGGATGCCTTTCTCTTTGCGGCAAGCGGTGATTTTCTTTACCTTGATTTTCTGTCCTCACTCCCCTACCAGATGATTTACGCCCTTACGGGCGAAAACCTTTCTCCCGCGAGATACGAAGAGGCGATAAACGTTGACCGCGTATTTATTCTTTTTCCGACGGGCGAAAAGGCTATGCTTTATTTTTCCGACGGCGAGCGTTTTTTTGCCTCGGATGCCGTGGCAGAAGTTCATCGCTCCGAGCTTTCTGCGCTTGCGGGCGACTCGCGTCTGTCCTCGTTTACAATAAACGAGTTCGGCGTTCCGTCAAGCATTGCGCCTGTTATGCTTCCGCACCTTACTCTCAAGGCAGAAACCGACTTTTCCGATTCCGAAACGGCGGAAATTTTCTCTTTACTCGGCTTTGACTTTAATCCCCAAAGCGCCTCCGACACGGCAGTGGCAACTCACGGCACGCTTAAACTTACACCGACACGTCTTGTTTTCGCCGCTTCGATGGACGGCGGAATACCCGTTTCGGATTTTCTTGACGCCCCTAAAAATCCGCTTGATATAAATATCTACGATATTCTGCTTGGCGGAAGCACACTTTGCGAAAAGCTTATCGGCACCTCGCGTCAGGTTTTTGGTGGCGCCAACCTTTACCTTGAAAACTTCTACAGAACCGACGACGTCTATACGCTTACTTTCGGCGCCTGCTCGGACTCTGTCAGAATTTACGGCAACGCCTTGCCGTTCTTTGCAAAAATCACCGTTCAGGGCGGCAGATTCAGGAGCATTGAAACCCGCTTTTTACAGGTCGAAAAGGACTCCTTTGCATACCCGCTCTTTTCCTCTGCGTGGCAGTATTCTCACGCTTCGGAAAACGCGGAAATCCGCACACTGAGACCGATGTACCGCGCTATGCTGCTTCCCGAAAAGGATCTTGCACCCGCGTGGTTCTGTACGGGTGAAAAAACGGGAGGTGAGCGCTCTTGAACTGGAAATACGTAAAACTGCTGCTTATTCTTCTCCTCATTGCGGTAAACATTCTTCTCGCAAGCCTTATTTTCGACTATTATTCGGAGAGCGCGTTTACCGACGGTGAAACCGCCGAAAAGGTTTCGGCAATTCTTAAAGAAAACGGCATCTTTGCAGATGCCTCGGACATAGCGGTTAAAAACGACTCGGCAAAGGACTATACCTCCCCTTTTTCAAGAGAAGACTATCTTTTGTCGGTTGCGGCATTTCTGCTCGGTGAAAATCCGTCAGGCGTATTCTTAACTCCCGATGGCATACGCGCAGAAAATTCTGTCGGTGAAACCGCGTACGTCTATAACGACATGCAAATTTCCTACGCGGCTTCGGGAATAGATGCCGATGCTGTTTTGGGAAAGCCGATAACCGACGAGGAAGAGGCAAATGCCGTGCGCGAAGAGTTTGCGCTTATCCTCGGCTACCCGACGGAGGACCTTGACGGCATCACTATGCTTCGCCACGATGACGTTTACGTTATGACTCTTATGCAAAAGGAAGACGGCATTCCGCTTTTCGGCTACGAATGCACCTTTGCAATCAGGGATAAAAAAATCGTATTTGCAAGCGGAAAGCACTTTTTCGGTGCTTTTGAAGAAAGCGAAGAGGCACCTCTTCTCAACCGTGCAAATATACTGCTTAGTGAAAAGAACCGCGAGATACGCGGCACCGTCACTGACGTTTCCCTCTGCTACGTACTGTACGAGGACACAAAGCAAGGCGAAATACGCCTCGCGCCCGCATACAAGGTCACTTACGGTGAGGGGCATACTTCAATAATTGACGCAAAAAGCGCCGATTTATTTGAATAAAAATTTTTGCGGCAGGTAGAAAAGCGCCGCATAATATGTTAAAATAAGTTATAAGCTTGAAAGGAAACAGGGCTTTATGGATAAAATCATTATTGACGGAGGCATGCCGCTAAACGGCACAGTAGAAATAAGCGGCGCTAAAAACGCAGCGCTCCCCGTACTTTTCGGCACTATCCTCACGGGTGACAAGTGTGTTATTGAAAACGTACCCGAGATTTTAGACGTTGACCTCACTCTCGAAATCCTTGAGAAAATGGGAGCTAAAATCCGCCGCGACCACACCACCGTCGAAATAGATACTACAGACATTCTCCCCTGCAAATCGCCGTACGAACTCGTTTCGAGAATGCGCGGCTCTACATACCTTATCGGTGCAGAGCTTGGCAGATTCAAAAAGGCAAAGGTGGGTATGACGGGCGGCTGCAATTTCGGAATACGCCCTATCGACCAGCACGTCAAGGGCTTTGTGGCGCTTGGCGCAACCGTTGACACAAGAGGCGGTTACGTTGAAGCAAGCGCAGAGGACCTCGTCGGCACGGAGATTTATTTTGATAAGGTTTCTGTCGGTGCTACCGTCAACGTTATACTTGCAAGCGTTTTTGCAAAGGGTACTACAATTCTCGAAAGCGTTGCCCGCGAGCCGCATATAGTTGACCTTGCAAACTTCCTTAACGCCTGCGGCGCAAACATTGTAGGTGCGGGTACCGACACAATAAAAATCAAGGGCGTTGAAAAGCTTCACGGCTGCACCTACGCCATCATCCCCGATATGATTGAGGCGGGCACTTTTATGTGCGCTGCAGCGGCAACGGGCGGACACGTCAAGATAAACAACGTTATTCCAAAGCATCTTGACTCTATTTCGGCAAAACTTTCCGAAATGGGTGTACACGTTGAGGAGCTTGACGATGCGATTATAGTTCGCCGCGAGGGAGAGATGAAGAACGTCAACGTAAAAACGCGTCCTTACCCCGGATTTCCTACCGATATGCAGCCTCAGATGACCGCACTCCTCTGCTTTGCAAAGGGTGACAGCAAGGTGACCGAGGGCGTGTGGGATAACCGCTTTAAATACATCGAAGAACTTCGCAAAACAGGTGCTTCTATCGACATTGCGGGCGAAACCGCTATTATTCACGGCGGAACAGGCGAGCTTGTGGGTGCACCTATGCATTCGGTTGACCTACGCGCGGGCGCCGCTATGGTAATTATGGGACTTGCAATCGGCGGCCGTACCGAAATTCTCGACATCCACACAATAGAGCGCGGCTATGACAATATTGTTAAAAAGCTTCGCGCGCTTGGCGCAAATATCCGCAAAGTATCATTTTAAATAAATTATTTGGAGATATAAAAATGAAAATTCTTGTTTGTAATGTAGGTTCGACGTCTCTCAAGTTCAAGCTTTACGAGATGCCCGAAAAGAAAATTTACGCTACCGCAAAGGTAGAAAGAGTCGGCAGTGAGAGTGAGGCTATCTATTCCTTCACAAACGTTGCTACAGGCGAAAAGATTGAGAAGGATCACCTCGCAATTCCGCGCTACAAAGACGGCATCGAGCTTTTCCTCTCCGACCTGCTTGACAAAAAGCAGGCGATTCTCGATGACATCAAGGAAGTAAGCGCAGTTGGCTTCAAGACTGTTCTCGCCAAGGGCTATCACGGCGTTTTCGAGCTTGACGACACCGTGCTTGGCGCAATGAAAGACTATCTCTTTATCGCACCCGCGCACAACCGCCCCTACCTCGATGCAATCGGTGAATTCCGCGCTATGCTCCCCGACGCGCTTCTCGTAGGCTCGTTTGAAACCGCATTCCACAAAACCGTTCCCATGGAGCGTCGCCTTTATGCCATCCCCTACGAATGGTATGAAAAGTACGGCATTCAGCGCTTCGGCTTCCACGGAAATTCTCACGAATACGTTGCAAGACACCTTGCAGAGCTTAACGGCGTCAGCGAGTTCAAGGCGGTTTCCTGCCACCTCGGCGGCTCCTCTTCTCTTTGCGCTATCAAGGACGGCAAGAGCGTTGACTGCTCGTTCGGCTTTACTCCCCAGACAGGTCTTCCCCACGCGGCACGCGTTGGCGATATAGATGCATACGTCGTTCCCTTCCTTATGAACGAGGGACTTTCTATGGACGAAATCCTCGGTGGCTTTGCAAAGAAGGGCGGTCTTCTCGGTATTTCCGGCGTTGACAGTGACCTCCGCTTTATCGAAGAGGCGGCAAACGGCGGTAACGAGCGCGCAAAGCTCGCTATGAATATGCTTGTTGAGTCTATCGTTAAGTATATCGGCTCCTACTACGTTGAAATGGGCGGCCTTGACTACATCTCCTTTGCAGGCGGCATTGGCGAAAATTCAAAGACAATTCGCCGTATGGTTTGCGAAAAGCTTGAGGTTCTCGGCGTTAAACTCGACAGCGAAAAGAACGAAAACGCAAAGGGTGAGTGCGAGCTCTCCGCAAAAGACTCCAAGGTTAAAATCTACGTTATCGCAACCGATGAAGAGCAGATGGTTGCTATGAAGACATATGAGTATTCACTCTCAAAATAAAAAAAACGCCGAGATAATCGGCGTTTCTTCCTTATCGGAAGAGAATACAATTAAATCCCGTTTTAAAGACGGACATGCGCCGGCTTTAAAACGCCCTAAAGGGCGCGAACGGCTGAGTGAGTCGCGAGACTTGCGCCCTGCTCCAGTCGAAAAGCCTTCGGATTTTCGACTGATTAAAAACGCCGAGATAATCGGCGTTTTTTCAAAGGCAGTGTATTTGGAAGCCGACGGCAAGGTCTACCTTTTCCACGATAAAAAATGGGGATACG
Organism: Clostridia bacterium; assembly: GCA_017547395.1. The sequence goes on along the minus strand of JAFYPS010000206.1, from coordinate 757 downwards.
TTCCGTTTGGCATCGCAGTTGAAAATATAGAAGATTTCATTCGGGAAAGAAATTTCGAGGTTGGAAAAAGTGTTGAAATCGAGATTCCCGAACCGAAAAAAGCTATTTTCCACACCGCTGAAAAGATAAGCGAAAAAAGAATCGCCGAGATTGAAAAAATTATTGCCGAATCAGGCTCACCTGACGGAATTATCGGGTATTACAACCAATTTGACAGCGTAAAAGCCAACGTCGACGCGCTTTTCAAGGCTCTTTGCGAAAACAGGTGCGCCGATGAGTACGCAGTAAAGCTTATCGGTCTTGGCCGCGGTCTTACTCCGTCGGGCGACGACTTTCTCTCGGGAATGTTCTCTCTGTTTTTTGCGGCGGGCTACGACGTAAGCAGTATTGCAAAGGCGGTCCGCAACAACCTTACGCGCACCTCGAAAATTTCGGGCGCATATCTTTCGGCAGTGCTTGAAAAAGAGCATTTTACCATCTACGAAAACGCGGTAAAGGCATTTTTCAGCGACTCAGCCGAGTATGCAAACGCGGTTCTCCCGCTCGGAGCCTCGTCGGGTACGGACACCCTGTGCGGCGCACTCTTCGCGGCGAAAGTAATGATAAGATAAATTATTGTTTATGAGAGGAAACGCCGCTGCGGCGGCTACCCCTCACCACCCGTTACACGGGAGCCTCCCCCAAGGGGGAAGCCTTGTATTCATTGCCTTTGAGCCTTCCCCCTCGGGGGAAGGTGTCGCCGTTAGGCGACGGATGA
>JAFYPS010000205.1 GCA_017547395.1 Clostridia bacterium | reverse complement strand
TCATCCGTCGCCTAACGGCGACACCTTCCCCCGAGGGGGAAGGCTCAAAGGCAATGAATACAAGGCTTCCCCCTTGGGGGAGGCTCCCGTGTAACGGGTGGTGAGGGGTAGCCGCCGCAGCGGCGTTTCCTCTCATAAACATTAATTTTCCTTTCATCAATATCCTTTTACGCCGCTTTCGCCCTTGAGAATTTTGATAAGCGAGCTTGTGCCAAGACGGGTTGCGCCTTTTTCAATAAAGGTCTCGGCATCGTCTACGGTCTTGATACCGCCTGCCGCCTTTATTGCGATTCCCTTTACGTTTGCCGCAAAAACGTCGATATCGTGCGCAGTTGCGCCACCTGTGGAGAAGCCTGTAGAGGTCTTGATAAAGTCTGCGCCGCTCTCCGAAACTATTTCGCACATCTTAACCTTTTCCTCGTCGGTAAGCAGGCAGGTTTCGATAATTACCTTTAAAACCTTGCCCTCGCACGCTTTGCGGATTGCCTTGATTTCACCGAGAATCGCATCATAGTTCTTATCCTTGAGGTCGCCGACGTTGATAACCATATCAATCTCGTCTGCACCCTTTGCAACCGCATCTGCAGTTTCAAAAACCTTTACCTCAGTGGTGTTGTAGCCGTTCGGGAAGCCTATTACGGTACAGATTGCCATTTTACCTGCCGCATACTCCTTTGCTCTCGCAATAAAAGACGGAGGAATGCAGACCGAAGCGGTTCCGTTTTCAATCGCCTCGTCTATAAGCGCCTTGATTTTGTCAAACGTAGCATCCTGCTTAAGCAGAGTGTGGTCAACCTTTGAAAGTATTTCTTTATCGGTATATTTTCTCATAGCAGTTCTCCTGTAAATATTCTTGTACTTGAATTTTAACATATATGCGTGAAAAAATCCATAATTTTATAAAAATTCGGCACCACAGCCTTTTTATGTGTTATAATATTCAAAATAAATCTACCCAAGGAAAAATATATGCAATACGGACTTTTAGGAAAGCACCTTCCCCATTCACATTCACCGAGAATCCACGCGATGCTCGGAAACTCTAGCTACACTCTCTTTGAGAAGGCTCCCGAAGAGGTTGAAGAGTTTCTTCGTACGCGTAACTTTTTCGGCATAAACGTAACTATTCCGTACAAGGAAACCGTAATGCCGCTATGCGACTGTCTTGACTCTGTCGCGGTCGAAATCGGCGCTGTCAATACTATTGTAAACTGCGGCGGAAAGCTGTTCGGCACGAACACGGACTACAGCGGCTTTATCTTTATGTGCAACCGTGCGGGAATTGACTTTTCGGGCAAAAACGTCCTTATACTCGGCAGCGGAGGCTCGTCAAAAACGGTAAGAGTTGCGGCAAAACATCTCGGTGCAAGTAGCGTAAGAATAGTTTCGCGAAGCGGCGAGATTAACTACGAAAACGTTTACGAGGTTGCAAAAGATGCAAACGTTATCGTAAACACAACTCCTCTCGGTATGTATCCGAACGTCGAAGAAAAGCCGATTGAGCTTTCAAAATTCTCATCGCTTACAGGCGTTGTGGATATCGTTTACAACCCTCTTTGCACAAGACTTTTGCAGGAGGCGAAGTCGCTTGGAATAAAGTGTACGGGCGGACTTATGATGCTCGTGGCTCAGGCGGCGTTTGCAGACAAATACTTCCGCGATGCTATTCATTCGGGCGGCGAAATCGTAAAAATCTGCGAAAAAGTCGAGTGGCGTCTTAAATCAGTAATTTTTATCGGTATGCCGGGCAGCGGCAAAAGCACTCTTGGAAAGCTTGTTGCAGAAAAACTGCACCGCCGCTTTGTCGACATAGACAGAGAAATCGTGGCGCGGGCGGGCAAAACCATTCCCGAAATATTCGAAAGCGAGGGCGAGAAAGCCTTTCGCGACCTTGAAAGCGAGGTCACAAAAGAGCTTTGCTCAAGAGGCGGAGACGTAATCGCCTGCGGCGGCGGAACGATTATCCGTGAGGAAAACAGAGCCGCAATCAGACAAAACGGAATAATAATCTACATAAACCGACCGCTTGAACTGCTTTCAAGAAAAGGTCGTCCGCTTTCAAGCGGTGACGGCGCACTTGAAAAGCTTTACAGTGAGCGAAAAGAAATTTACGAAAGCCTTGCCGACATTACAATACAAACGGGCGAAGACATACAGTCATCTCTTGACGACATCCTTGAAAAATTAAAAAAATAAAAAAGCCGATGAGGTTAATGGGTTTTGTCCTTAGCGGAGAAATTAAATAATGCTCGGTAGGGGCGAACTGTGTTCGCCCGCGGGAGACCGCAGGTCTCCCCTACGAATAAGCAAAATTTGATATGCAGAAAGCAAACAATACCCCGACAGGCTGTCGGGGTATTGTTGTCGTTTGGGGAGTTACATGTTTTCTGCGCTTAATCTCAAAAGATAGAACTGACGCAACCATTCCGGCTGATCTTGAATGGTGGTTTTTAAATTTTGAAGAGTCCTTTTACCGATTCGTCTATCTAATACAGCAAACATTCTTACTAATGGATTATGGGAATATATGCTATCTTGAATATCTTGATTGCGATATTCTTCTAATGCTCCACAGAATTCATCATCCGTGTATTCCGTTCGTTGGTCAATAGCATATTTATCCAACAAGGTCCAATACTCTGCCCAATATTCACTTTTTCCGCTTGGGGAAGAATTTTTCGTACATCCATTTTCGATAAAGTAAGTATTCACTGTTTCCCACGAAAAACGCTTTACTTGTTGCTTATCAATGCAGATTTCAAATATTCGACAACCGTCCATTCCAACATATGTGGTACAGCCATATCGAATTCTTCCTTGCAATGATTCTGCTAACATATCCCGTTCAAGATATCTTCTCATTCCGCTCCATGATCCGAGAATTTTACCCATATAGTACCTCTTTGCTATAATTTATCACCAGTTTCGCCTTTGTATTACAAAGGCTTCGGGCAAAGCCCATACCCCTATTCTTCTGCATATAGTTCGTCGTAGTACCATCGCAGCGGATTTTCAAAAATATAATCAGATCGGGTTTCGTAATCCTTTTTATTTCGTATCACGTGTTCAATATAGGATTTTTGCCAAATTGATGCGCCAATCTTTTTTGTTACCGCACCTTTGAATTGTTTTACCATCCGTTCCACCGTAGGGGCGACCTGTGGTCGCCCGTATTCATCGGCAGAAATAACGACAATGATATGTAGGTGATTTGGCATAATTACATAGGAATACAATGATACCGCAGGATACGTTTG
>JAFYPS010000204.1 GCA_017547395.1 Clostridia bacterium | reverse complement strand
AGCTCCGCCTTGATGTCTACAACAAGCTTTGCTATCTCAAGATGCTGCGCCTTTGAGCCGATGGTGTTTGTCTCGCGGTTGATCTCCTGAAGCAGAAAATCAAGCTTTCTTCCGCAAGGCTCGCCGCTTGAAAGAATGTCGTAGAAGGCACCGAAGTGACAGTCAAGACGGGTAAGCTCCTCGTCTATCGCCACGCGGTCTGCATATATCGCACTCTCGGTAAGTATTCTTGCCTCGTCAATAGCAATATTGTTGTCATCAAGAAACTGCTTTATTCTTTCCGTGAGCTTGGCGTTATAAGCCTTTATCTCCTCATCGGAGTAAACCGCAATTTTCTTTGAGGTTTCGCGGATACCCTCAATTTTCTGAGTGATATCCTTTTCAATCTTTTCGCCCTCAACCTTACGTGCGCTGACAAACTCGCAAAGCGCCTTGTCAAGCACTTCCTTTATCATCTGCCAGTCGCCCTCTTCGTCATCCTCGGCGCGCTTGGTCGTAAACACCTCGCGGTTTTGCGCAACGGTCATTACGCTGATGTCATCGCGAAGTGAGAACTTGTCGCGAAGAGTTTCAAGCGCCTTGATATATCCGCTTGCATACGCATCGTCAAGCAGAATCTCAACCTCGGTGTCCGAAAGAGTGTCAACTCCAACGTAAATCTCAACCTTACCGCGGCTGATACCGTTCTGCTGAGCATAGGTCTTTACCTTGTCCTCAAGAAACCCGTAACGGCGGGGCATACGGACGGTGCAATCGAGATAACGGCTGTTGACGCTTTTTATCTCGACTGTGATATCCTTTTCCTCGGTAGTAACACGCGCTCTGCCGAACGCAGTCATACTTCTTATCATATTTTTCAACCTTTCCAATATACATTTTAGCAATACTTTGCCCATCTTAGTATATTTAATATATTATATATAATTTTAAGAATAATGTCAAGCAAAAAAGGACGCTCTCAGCGTCCTTTTTTAGTGAATTTTCTATTGTTTTTGAACGTCTTGCGGCTTTTAACGTCGCGACTTGCATTTTTCCCTTTTCCTTGCGGTTTTTTACCGTCGGACTTCTTTTCGGGTTTTGCATTTCTCGGCTTTATAAGGCAGTCTTTTCCGTAGCCGATAAGGTCTGTTCTGCCGCACTTTTCAAGCGCTTCTTTTACAAGGTCATAGTTCTGCGGACGGTTGTACTGAAGCAGTGCGCGCTGAAGCTGTTTTTCGTGATAATCGGTTGTAACGTAGACCTTTTTGCCGTCGAGCGGATTTATACCCGTATAGTACATAACAGTTGACGGTGTACCGGGGGTCGGATAGTAGTCCTGAACCTGCTCGGGCGCGTAATTTGCACGCTTTAAGCAAAGTGCAAGCTCCACTGCACTGTTAAGCGTCGAACCGGGGTGACTTGACATAAGGTACGGCACAAGATACTGCTCAAGTCCGCATTCAGCCGAAAGTTCAAAATACTTCTTGCGGAAGCGTTCGTACACGTCAAATGACGGCTTGCCCATTACGCGCAGAACGCCCGTATCGCAGTGTTCGGGAGCAACCTTAAGCTGTCCCGAAACGTGGTCGCGGACAAGCTTTTTAAAGAATGCGTCGCTCTTGTCGGCAAGCAGATAGTCAAAGCGGATACCCGAGCGGATAAAGACTTTTTTGACCTTCGGAAGCGACTCTACCTGCTTTAAAAGCTCGATATACTCGCTGTGGTCTGCCACAAGATTTTTGCAAGGAGTGGGTGCAAGACACTTTCTGTTTGCACAAACACCGTCGGTAAGCTGCTTTTTGCAGGCACCGTAGCGGAAGTTCGCGGTAGGACCGCCTATATCGTGAATGTACCCCTTGAAGTCGGGCATTTCGGTTATTATTTTTGCCTCGCGTACGACGCTTTCTATGCTGCGCGAACGAACAGTTCTTCCCTGATGGAATGCAAGTGCGCAGAAGTTGCAGCCGCCAAAGCATCCTCGATTATGCGTGATTGAAAAGCGCACCTCTTTGATAGCAGGAACACCGCCGTCTTTTTCATACATTGGATGACAGGTGCGCATATACGGGAGCGCATAAACTCTGTCAAGTTCTTCCCTTTCAAGTGGCGGCATCGGTGGATTCTGCACTAAAAGTTTGTCACCGTAGCGTTCAATCACAGCTTTACCGTAGATTGCATCCTGATTTCGGTACTGTATGCCGTAAGCCTTTGCATATGCGGCTTTGTCGGTTTTCAGCTCATCGTAATCAAAGGTTTCGACGGTGTCAAAATGCAGTTTTTCCCCTTCTTTAACGAGAAAAACCGTACCTCTTACGTCGCGTATTTTCTTTATCGGAACGCCCTTGTCAAGCAGCGCGGCTATTCGCAGAATAATGTTCTCGCCCATACCGTAGGTTATCATATCGGCACGGCTGTCAACGAGCAGTGAGCGGCGAACCTTGTTATCCCAGTAATCATAGTGCGCAAAACGGCGAAGCGATGCTTCAAGTCCGCCAAGTATTATCGGCACGTCACCGTATGCCTCACGGATACGGTTTGAATAAACTATGCACGTGCGGTCAGGGCGTCTGCCCGCCTTTCCTCCGGGAGAATAGTAGTCATCGGAACGTTTTTTCTTGGCAGCGGTATAATGCGCAACCATTGAGTCAATATTTCCCGCGCTGACAAGGAAACCGAGCCTTGGACGTCCGAATTCTTTGAAAGCATCACAACTCCTGTAGTCAGGCTGTGCCAAAAATCCGATGCGAAAACCTGCATCCTCAAGCACACGCGTGATTATAGACGCGCCAAACGACGGATGGTCAACGTATGCATCTCCGTTTACGTAAACGAAGTCTACCTCGCCCCATCCGCGCTGCTCCATTTCCTTTCTGTTAACAGGTAAAAATTCCATATCGCAAAAAAGGAGAAACTCGCATAAGTTTCTCCTTTCCTTTCTTTGATATTTTCAAGTAAAGCTTTAGCGCTCTACTTCTTCCATAATGAAGGCTTCAAGAACGTCGCCTTCCTTGATGTCATTGAAACGTTCAAGACCTACGCCACACTCATAGCCCGAAGCTACTTCACGTACGTCATCCTTGAAACGGCGGAGAGAGGAAATCTTATCCTCAAAGATAACGATACCGTCACGGACTACGCGGATCTGCGCGTTTCTCGAAATCTTACCGTCCTGAATGTAACAGCCTGCAATCGTGCCAACGTTGGGTACGCGGATAGTCTGACGAACCTCGGCGTGACCGAGAAGAGCCTCGCGGAACTTGGGTGCGAGCATACCCTTCATAGCAGCCTCAATTTCTTCAATGCACTCGTAAATTACGCGGTAGGTACGAACGTCAACGCTCTGACGTTCAGCTGCATCAAGTGCGCTACGGTCGGGACGTACGTTAAATCCGACAATTATAGCCTCGGATGCTGACGCAAGCATAACGTCGTTTTCGGTAATACCGCCGACTGCACCATGAATAACGTTAACCTTAACTTCCTCGTTGGAAAGCTTCATAAGCGACTGCTTAACTGCCTCAACGGAGCCGTCAACGTCCGCCTTAACGATGATGTTAAGATCCTTGACACCGTCGGAAATTCTGGAGAAGAGATCGTCAAGAGATGCACTGGCACTCGCCTTGAATTTTTCGTTCTTAGCCTTATCAAGACGCTGCTCTGCAAGAGTACGCGCCATTCTCTCATCTTCAACCGCGTTAAACTCGTCGCCCGCAACGGGAACAGAGTCAAGACCGATAATCTCAACGGGAACAGAGGGGCCTGCAACCTTGATTTCCTGACCCTTATCATTAGTCATTGCACGGACACGGCCGACAGAAGTACCTGCGATAACGATATCTCCGGAATGGAGAGTACCGTTCTGTACAAGTACGGTAGCAACGGGGCCGCGACCCTTATCAAGCTTGGATTCGATAACGATACCCTTTGCACGGCGTCCGGGATTAGCCTTAAGCTCCTTGACCTCGGCAACGAGAAGTACGTTCTCAAGAAGGTCCGGTATGCCCATACCCGTAAGTGCAGAAACGGGAACGCAAATAACGTCACCACCCCACTCCTCGGGAACAAGCTCGTACTGTGTAAGACCGGTCATAACAACGTCTGGGTTGGCAGTGGGCTTATCCATCTTGTTGATAGCAACGATGATGTCAATGCCTGCTGCTTTTGCATGGTTAATAGCCTCGACAGTCTGGGGCATAATGCCGTCGTCTGCCGCAACTACAAGAATTGCGATATCTGTAGCCTGAGCACCTCTTGCACGCATTGCCGTGAACGCCTCGTGGCCGGGGGTGTCGAGGAAGGTGATATCCTTATCATTTATGGTTACACGGTATGCACCGATGTGCTGAGTAATACCGCCTGCCTCTCCGCTTGTCACGCTGGTGTGACGGATAGCGTCAAGGAGAGAAGTCTTACCGTGGTCAACGTGTCCCATTACGCAGACAACAGGGTCGCGTGTGATGAGATTTTCATCGTTGTCCTCGGTTTCGTCAAAGAGTTTTTCCTCAATTGTAACAACAACCTCTTTTGTAACCTTGGCGCCGAGTTCGTCAGCAACAAGATATGCGGTATCAAAGTCAACCGTCTGGTTAAGGGATGCCATAACACCCATAAGCATAAGACGCTTGATAACCTCGGCTGCGGTAACCTTGAGTCTTGAAGCAAGCTCCTGAACGGTAATTTCGTCGGGAACGGTAATCTCAAGCTGCTTTTTACGAGCCTTTTCAAGCTCGAGCTTCTTCATACGCTCGATAGCCTGACGCTCTTTATCCTTGGACTTGTTGTACTGACCGCGGTTATCCTGCTTCTTAAGTTTCTGACGGCTCTGACCTGCGTCCGAACCGTAGTTACCTGCAAGTACGTCAAGCTTTTCATCGTATTTGGAAAGGTCAACCTCGGAGGTTCTCGTGTCTACGACACGAACGCTTCCTCTCGGCTTTGCAGGACCGTCGGAAGAAGTACGCTGCATCTGGCTGATAGGCGCAGTGAACTTCTGCACCGTGCGGCGCTCGTTGCCCTCGTCCTTATCAAAGCCGCCCTTGCCGCCGCCCATAGGACGCTGCTGCGGTTTTTGCTGCGGCTTCTTATCGAAGTTAGGACGCGACTGTCCCTCTCCGAAAGGCTTGCGCTCAAAGCGGTCGCCAAAGTTCTTCTGCTGTGCAGGCGCATTCTGAGTGCGCTCCCCCTGCTGGAACGGGCGCTCTTCACGGCGCTGCGCAGGCTGAGCGGGACGCGCGTTGTTTTCGCGGCGAGGTGCCTGAGCATTGTCGCGTTTGGGCGCGTTTTCTTCGCGGCGAGGACGCTCGGGAGCACGTGTCTGAGCTGCGGCACGAGCCTTCTCCTCGATTGCTTTTGCCGCCGCCTGAGCCTTTGCTCTTGCTTCTGCCTGAGCATCAGCCTTAGCCTTAGCTTCCGCCTCAGCCTTAGCCTTTGCTTCTGCCTCTGCCTTGGCTTTCACCTCAGCCTCTGCCTTTGCTTTTGCTTCAGCCTCTGCTTTAGCCTTTGCCTCTGCCTCTGCCTTAACCTTTTCTTCTGCCGCCTTTTGTCCCTTGGTGACAATTACAACGTCACCGTCAAGATACGGGTCGATATTGCTGATCTGATTCTTTTTACTGAGGACGTCCATTACAAGACCGAACTCATCCGCGTCGAGAGCCGCAGACGAGGTCTTGCCCTCTACTCCGTTTGCAGTAAGAACATCAACGATGTCCTTGCCCTTAAGTCCCAGCTCTTTTGCCAGTTGACTGATGCGGTACTGCTGAAGTTGTGCCATTCGAAAAACCCTCTCCTTTGCACAAAATGCAAGGGATTCCTTTCTTATGCTATATGTTAGAGTTTAATATTTTGAGTATTGCTTCGGCAAAGCCACGGTCGGTCGTACATACCGCCGCAACTGCTCCAACCTTCCCTATAGCTTTTCCAAGCTCCTCGGGAGTAACGTCGATTGCCGCAATTTTAGCATCATAGCTTGCGCATTTATCCGTAATTCGCTTCACGGAATTTACAGAAGCGCCTGATGCATAAAGTGTAAGATATGCGCGTCCCTCACGGACGGCATCGCAGACGAGCGGTACACCGCTTATAAGTCTGCCTGCTTTTTTGCACATTCCTATCATGGAAAGTGCGCGCACCGTTATACTTTGTGCCATTATTCTTCCTCGCTCATTGCCGCTTCGAGTGCTTCGTAAACAGCATCGGGAATGGCGGTTTCAAGATTGCTCTCAAGTCTGTGCGCTTTGCGCGCAATCCTGAGACATTTTACATTTTTGCAGATGTATGCGCCGCGTCCTGCCGCGCGTGACGTCTTGTCAAGTGCAACATCACCGTCGGGTGACTTCACAATACGCCAAAGCGAACTTTTGTCAAAGTGCTCGCCGCATCCGACACATTTTCTCTGCGGAATCTTTTTGATTTTTTCCATTTAAGCTTTGATATCAATGCGGAAACCGGTAAGTCTTGCCGCAAGACGCGCGTTCTGTCCTTCCTTACCGATTGCAAGCGAAAGCTGGTCGGGATATACGACAACCTTTGCATCGCGCTCGGACTCAATGGTAACAGACTCAACCTCTGCAGGAGAAAGTGCCTCGCGAATAAACTCACAAGCATCATCGCTGTAGCGGACAATATCAATCTTTTCTCCGCGGAGCTCATCAATGATAGTACCGATACGCGCACCGCGGTTACCGATACATGCGCCGATGGGATCAACGTTTTCGTCTCTTGACTCAACGGCAATCTTGGTGCGGCTGCCCGCTTCGCGTGCTATTGCTTTAACAAGAACTGTTCCGTCTGCAATTTCAGGAATCTCAAGCTCGAACATTCTCTTTACAAGCCCCTGATGCTTGCGGGAAAGAGTAACGATATGACCGTGAGTTTCACGGCTTACTTCGGTAATATAAACCTTTACTCTGTCGCCTACCGCAAAGGTCTCACCGGGAATCTGCTCACCCTTGAGGAGCGTAGCATTGCTCGTTCCCGTATCAAGAACAACGTTTCCGCTGACTTCGTCAATTTTAACAACCGTTGCAGTAACGATTTCCTCACGCTTTGACTCGTATTCCTTAACTATGTTTGCTCTCTCCGCCTCACGGATACCCTGAACGATAACCTGCTTTGCAGTAAGCGCTGCAAGACGGCGAAGATTCTTGGTCTTTATCTCAATTTCGCATATGCCGCCAAGCTTATAACGCTTGTTATGCTCTTTTGCGCCCTCGAGAGTAATCTGAGTATCTTCGTCCTCTACGGTTTCAACAATGTCAAGCTGCTGAAACATTCTTACGGTCTTTTTAACGGGATCAATAGCTACACGCACATTGGAATTTCCGTTCTTGTCGCGCTTATACGCGCTTACAAGCGCCGCCTCTACCTTTTCAAGCATATATTCCTTGGGAATACCCTT
>JAFYPS010000203.1 GCA_017547395.1 Clostridia bacterium | reverse complement strand
GCTAGTCATAAGCGTGATTGCAATGCAGTGTGTAAGCTGGGATAGAAAGCCTATCATCTCGTCGTGTTCCTCGGGAGAGAGGGTAGTTACGTTTGAAAAGCCGAGGAGCTTGCCGAGCTCCATACAGGTCTGTATGGCCTCCGGGGTGTTCTTGTCGGTTGGGGTTACTATGTAGTTAGCACCGATGAAAAGCTTGTCGGTGCTGTTTTCAACGCCCGAAACTTCGCGTCCTGCCATCGGGTGCGCCGCGATAAATTCGACGTCGTTACGGAGCAAGTCCTGAATTTTATACACAATGCTGCCTTTGACGCCCGTTACGTCGGTGATGATGGCACCGCTTTTCAAGAGCTTTTGATTTTTTTCAATCCACTCGACAAACACGTGTGGGTAAAGAGCAAATATAACAAGGTCGGCATCGCCTATGATTTTTTCATCAAGCTCGGTCGAACCCTCGTCTATGATGCCCTCGTTTAATGCATAGTCTATAGAGCTTTGGTCTTTTGTAATTGTGCTGATATGAAATCCGAAACGCTTTAACACCCTTGCATAACTTCCGCCAAGAAGTCCAAGTCCTACAATCAGTATTTTTTTGCTTACGTCAACTATCATGATAATTCCACCTCTGCTCCGAGACGTTTTATATCGTCAAAAAATCCCGGATAACTCTTTTTTATGGCTTCGGCGCCGCAAATACTGCCACCGATTTTAGAAAGGATCACCGACATTGCCATTACTATTCGGTGGTCGTTGTGCCCGTCAAGAATTTCTCCGTTATAGGAAAGCTCCTGCTTTGGAACGGTTATAGTATTTTCACCGATAATAAGTCCGCCGGAAAGTTTTGAAAGCTCCTCGTGCATTGCGCTTCCGCGGTCGCTTTCCTTGGCTTTCAGGCGGCGTGTGCCGGTAAACGTCGCACCGTTTTTCAGTGCCGCAAGGGCAAAAAGCACGGGTCCAAGGTCAGGGCAGTCCGAAATATCAATGGTTGGCGTGCCGCCCGAAATACGGTCAAAATATTCGCCGTATACCCTGTCTCCCTGAAGAGTGTTTTTATTCAGGTTGGTTATTTTTATATCCGAGCCGACGTGATTAAATGCTTCGAGAAACGCGGCATTTGAGCAGTCGCCCTCGATTCTGCCTGAAAAAGCGTGCATTTTTGATGCCTTTATGCTGATTTTGTACTCGTCAGAGAAAGACACGTCAGCGCCAAACGTACTAAGTGCCGAAATTGTAAGGTCGATATAAGAACGGCTTTCAAACGGCGGAAGAATTTCGATAGCAGAGTCCTTTCCGAGATATACAAGCGCGAAAATAAGTCCCGTAATAAACTGACTGCTTATGTCGCCGCGAACCTTGTAGCAGCCGCTTTCAAGTTTTCCGCAAAGGGTTACGGAGTTTTTGCCTTTTTTAAAGGTAAAGCCGTTTTCTTTGCAAAGCGCCTCGTAAACGTCGAGCGGACGTTCAAAAAGTCGCTCGCTGCCATGGAGTGTAACGCTTTTGCCGAGGCATAGCGCAAGCGGTATAAAAAAGCGTAGCGTGCTGCCGCTTTCACGGCAGCAAAGCTTGCTACCACCGTTTTTCATAAAGCTGTCCGAAACAACTGTTACACAGTCGCCGCTTGTTTCTATTTTTGCTCCGAGTGCTTTAAGGCAGTCGATGCTTGCAAGAATGTCTTCGCTGTAATCAATGCCGCAAAGGGTGCATTTTTGCCCCGAGAGAGCCGCACCTATAAGAAAACGGTGCGCCATACTTTTTGAGGGCGGGGCAGATACCGTACCGCAAAGCGTTGAAGGCTTGAACGTTGCTATCATATTATTTTCCTTCGGTCAAAAAATCTATTGCTTCAAGATACCCGTCTGTGCCGTGACCCGTTATGGTTTTAACGCAGGCAAGGCGCACGTAGCTTATCTGACGAAAGTCCTCGCGTTCCTCTACCTTTGAAATGTGGACCTCTACTGTCGGGATACTCACAGACTTTACTGCATCTAAAATTGCGATACTCGTATGAGTGTATGCGCCGGGATTGATCACAATTCCGTCCATATTGCCGTATGCACTCTGAATTTTATCAACAAGGTCACCTTCGTGATTTGACTGATAGAGAGTGACGGATACGTTCTTCTTGTCGCAGTGGTCCTGTATTTTTTTTACAAGGTCACTGTAGGTTTCGTTTCCGTAGTGTCCGGGCTCTCTTATGCCGAGCATATTGAGATTAGGTCCGTTTATAACAAGAATTTTCACGTTATAACTTCCTTTCTTAAGGTGTCACCTGTATTCCTCAATCAACTTTTTAAATGCAGGTAAAGATTTTTTTACGGTTTCGGTCTTTACGCAGTAGGATATTCTCACGTATCCTTCGCAACCGAAACTGTCGCCGGGTACAAGTAAAAGCTCGTACTTTTTTGCTCTTTCGCAAAAGGCATTTGCATCAGGCTCGGGAGATTTCATAAACAAATAGAATGCCCCGTCGGGTTTTACAACCGAATATCCGTATTCGGCAAGGGCATTGTATAGGAGATTTCGGTTTTCTTCATAAACCGAGAGATCCGACGTCTGACCGAGGCACTCTTTTACCGTATATTGCAAAAGGCTCGGTGCGCAGACAAATCCAAGCGCTCTGCCGGCACCGCATACTGCGGCAAAAATATCGTTTGCATCCTTTGCCTTCGGGGAAACAAAGATATATCCAATTCTTTCGCCGGGCAGGGAAAGGGATTTGCTGAATGAGTAGCAGACAATAGTGTTGTCGTAAAAATTAGGGATATACGGAACGGTCACTCCCGAATATACAAGCTCTCTGTAAGGCTCGTCTGCGATGATAAAAATATCTGTGCCGAATTCTTTGGATTTTTTTCGAAGGACTTCGGCAAGTTTTGATATAGTTTCTTCGCTTAAAACAACGCCGCTTGGGTTATTGGGCGAATTTATGATAATAGCCTTGGTTTTTTCGTTGATTGCTTCTTTAAGTGCCGCAAAATCAATCTGAAAATCCTCGGAGCTTTTGACTATCCTGACCGTAGCTCCTGCAGTTTCTGCAAAAACAACGTATTCGGGGAAAAAAGGCGCAAGAACAATTATCTCCTCGCTCTTACTAAAAAGAGCATTTAATGTGATTGTAAGAGAAGCCGCTGCGCCGCACGTCATATATATAAGGGAGGGGGAAGCATCAGCCGAAAAACGTTTGCAGATGCTTTCGGCAATAGCACTTCTTACACTCATATCACCGGGGGCTGAAGTGTAGCCGTGCAGTGAAAGCGGGTCGCTTTCGCCAAGGAGCCTCAGCATAGTATCGGTGACAGTTTTGGGCGCGGGGATGCTTGGATTTCCCAGACTGAAATCAAATACGTTTTCAGCGCCTATTTCGGCTCTTCTTTTATTGCCGTATTCAAAAATTTCTCTGATAGCCGAGCTTTTTTTCCCAAGCTCCATCATTTTTTCGTTAAGCATTTTTCTTTCCTTATTATTTAAGCCAGTCCGTGCCGAACCTCATTGCAAGTGCATCGCACAAAACGATTGCAGATGCCGCATCCTGTACCACTCTTGCTCTGTGAACAATAGCGGGGTCGTGTCTGCCTTTCGGTTCAAGTACAGTTTCGGTTGCGGTTTTATAGTCAACCGTACTTTGCTTGATAAATACGGTAGGTGTCGGCTTTATAGCGGTGCGGAAAACAACAGGCATACCGTTTGTAATTCCGCCGTTGATTCCGCCGCTGTTATTTGTCGAAGTGACAATTTTACCGTTCTCAATTTTAAAAGGATCGTTTGCGGCACTGCCGCGCATATCCGATATGGCAAAGCCCGCACCGAATTCAATACCTTTGACGGCGGGGATAGAGAACATCATATGCGAAAGCATACTTTCTACACTGTCAAACCACGGTTCGCCAATTCCTGCGGGCATTCCCGAAATAACGGTTTCAAGAACTCCGCCAACGCTGTCGCCGTCCGATGCCGCTGCAAGAATTGCCTCGCGCATTTTTTCACCTGCGGCTTCGTCAAGCACCGCAAAGGTTTGGTCATTAAGACGTTTGATGTCAGCATCAAGATTGCAAAAATCTCTGTCCGTGGTGCCTGCGCATTTTTTGACGTGAGTGCCGATGTAAATACCCTTTTGCTCAAGCGCATATCTGCAAATTGCACCCGCGGCGACAAGTGCCGCAGTAATTCTGCCGCTGAAATGGCCGCCACCGCGTGAGTCCTGATATCCGTGATATTTGCATTCAGCGGTATAGTCTGCGTGAGAGGGGCGCGCAACCGTTTTCATCTGCGAATAATCGCCGCTTTTTACGTTTTCATTGGGGATGAGTATTGTAAGCGGAGTTCCCGTAGTTTTATTTTCCACAATGCCGCTGACAATTTTAAACTCGTCGTTTTCTTTTCTCGGGGTCGATATTTTCCCGTCGGGACGGCGGAGAGTGAGCATATGAGCAATATAGTCAGGGTTTATTTCAAGTCCGGGTGCAAGGCCGTCGATGACTGCGCCTATATATTCGCCGTGGCTTTCGCCAAATAGCGTAATTGCTATGCTGTTTCCGAACGTGTTTTTCATATACAGTCATCCTCCAGACGTTTTTTTGCAAGAGCCGTCAAATCGGTGCATTTTACCGTTTTTATCTCAAAGCTGCCGACCTCGCAGACGGTCGTAACGCTCACGCTGTCGCCGTCAGCCTTTTTATCGTGGAACATAGCCTTGCTTATTTTGTCCCAATCATAGTTTAATACGCGGTAGAGATTGCATTTTTTAAGAACGTTGATAAGTCTCGGTCTCACTGCATCACTGCACATCGGAATCATACCGAGCGCGACGCATTCTCCGTGGAAAAGTTCGCTCATTCCTTCGCTGCTTTCAATTCCGTGCCCGACGGTATGGCCGAAATTCAGTATTTTGCGCAGTCCCGATTCCTTTTCATCCTGTTCAACAACGTTTTTCTTTATGTTAAGCGAGCGGATAATAATCTCGTCGATATTACTTTCAACGTCTTTGCTTTCAAAGATTTCAAACAGTTCTTTGTCGGAGGTAAGCGACATTTTTATTGCTTCGGCAAGTCCGTTTGAAATCTGTCTTTTTGGAAGCGTTCCGAGAAGCTCGGGGTCAATAAGAACCTTTTTCGGCTGATAGAACGCGCCTACAACGTTTTTAACGTCACCGAAATTTATGGCAGTCTTTCCGCCGATAGATGAATCAATCTGCGAAAGCAGTGTGGTCGGAATATTATAAAAGTCTATTCCGCGCATATATGCCGATGCCGCAAAGCCTGCAAGATCGCCTACAACACCGCCTCCGACCGCAACTACGCAGTCTTTTCTTGAAAAGCCGTTGTCGAGCATAGTCTGTAAAAGACTGCCGAAAACCTCGAGGCTTTTAGAGCTCTCGCCCATAGGAACGGTGCAGATTACCGCATTCTGACAGTTATCCGCAACAGCTCTTGCATATTCGGCGGGAACGCCTGAGTCGGTTACGACAAGAACGCGGCGCGCAAGGTTGAGATACTGCTTTGCAGCCGCTAAAGCTCCGCGTTCTACGACAATATCGTAGCTGTTTTCACCCAAATTCATATGAATGATCATATAGTTCTCCTAAATCTCGGTATGCGGGGCAAAGGTTCCCGCTACTTTAAGCTTGTCGCATATTTCGCTAAGCTCTTTTATCATTTTTATACCCTCGGCGGTGTCGGCAGAGCCGTCAATTTCGATGTAGAAATAATACTGCCAGGAAAGCTTTTTTAGCGGTCTTGAGCGCAAAGCCGTCATATTAAAGCCGTATTTTCCGATAATGCTGATAGCGTTTGCAAGTGAGCCTGCTTCATTTTTTACCGTGAACATAAGCACCGAGCTCGGAAGGGCGGGGGAAGACGCCTTAACCTTTGAAAGAACGGCAAAACGCGTTGTGTTTTCACTGCTCTTATTGACGTTGGCTTCAAGCACCTTAAGTCCGTATATTTCTGCGGTTTCAATGCTTGCGATAGCACCCACCGATTTGTCGTTTCCCCAAGCGACAGACTTTGCCGCAATGGCAGTGTTGCTTGCCTCCTCGGTTTCAAAGCCGCGCATTCTTATATACTCGTGGCACTGGCTGAGCGCCTGCGGATGACTTGTTACTTTTTTGATGTCCTCTACGGTAGCATCCTTTAGTCCAAGCAGATTTTGGTGAATTTCAAGCTCGTAGATACCGTTAACGAAAAGCCCGCCCGAGAAAATGAGATCGATAGTCTGTCCGACCTCTCCCGCATAGCTGTTTTCAATAGGAAGCACTGCAACGTCGCTTTCACCGTTTACGACGGAATCATATGCAGACTGAAAATCGCGGTATGAAACTCTGTTACCTTCAGGAAAGATTCTGCCTGCCGCGATATGGGCAAACGCGCCCTCGACACCGCTGTAAGCCACTTTAAGACCGCTTTGCAGACGGTGCTGATACGCGCGCGAAATTTCCATAACGTTTTTGAGGTAGTCGATATAGTAACCTTTCAGCACCTCGTCGCTGATAGCGGCAGAATTGCTTTCGATAACCGCATTTTCGCGCTTTTGGTCCAGGATAGGAAGTCCGTATTCCTTTTTGTATTCATAAACCATTTCCGACGCGCGCATTCTTTCGACGAACAGCTTTGCCATCTGAGAGTCGACCGAATTTATGATTTCTCTTGCTTGTTCAAGTTTGTTTTTCATTTTTTGCTTCCTTTTATTAAAGCTTGTCAGCGATATCGAGAATAAGCTTTTCTGTTTTCTCCCAGCCAAGGCATGGGTCGGTTATTGATTTGCCGAAAACGTTTTCTCCGATGCCCTGGGCACCGTCTTCAATGTAACTTTCAATCATAAGACCTTTAACAAGGCGCTTGATATCGGCATTTTCGCTTCTGCTGTTAACGATATCCTTTGCAATTCGGATTTGCTCAAGGTATTTTTTACCCGAATTGTTATGGTTTGTGTCTACGATGATAGAGGGGTTTGTCAGATTTAATTTCTGATAGAGCTCTTCTACTCTTAAGAGGTCTTCGTAGTGGTAGTTTGACGCGCTTCTGCCTGCGTAGTCAACGTATCCGCGGAGAATAGCGTGTGCATATGGGTTTCCTTCACTTGTAACCTCCCAGCCGCGATATAAAAACGTATGACCCGACTGTGCCGCTACGATAGAGTTCATCATAACGCCAAGGTCGCCACCCGTTGGATTTTTCATACCTACGGGGATTCCCACACCGCTTGCGGTGAGTCTGTGCTGCTGGTTTTCAACCGAGCGTGCACCTACCGCAACGTATGAAAGCAGGTCTGAGAGGTAACGGTGATTTTCGGGGTAGAGCATTTCGTCGGCGCAGGAGAAGTCATAGTCGCGAAGTGCAGCGAGATGAAGCTCACGGATCGCAACGATGCCTTTATACATATCCGGCGTTGCGTTGGGATCCGGCTGGTGGAGCATTCCCTTATATCCTTGACCCGTTGTTCTCGGCTTGTTTGTGTATATTCTCGGGATAATGATGATCTTATCGGACACCTGTTCTTCGATTCTGCGAAGGCGGGAGATGTATTCAAGTACAGGCTCACTGTGGTCGGCAGAGCAAGGTCCTATTACAAGAATAAATTTGTCGGAGCTGCCGTCAAAAACGGCGCGGATGCTCTTGTCGCGCTCTTCCTTGACCTTAATCATTTTGTCGGTAAGGGGGAAATCTTTTTTAACCTCCATAGGGACAGGAAGCTTTCTGTGGAACGTCATTTGCATTTTTGGTACCTCGCTTTAGTTGCTTGAAAATAAAAAGTCCGCACTTCCTATAGCTTTAAAAGCATAGCGAATGCGGACTGACCGTTATATGATTTCAAAAAAATTAATCATTGAAAATCACAGAAGACGGGCAGCCCTTTTTAAAGTAATAATAAAACTTGAATTTCATCATTTTAAGCTGCCTCCAAAGTGATTTAATGTTTAAAATATATCACTTTAATTCGCTAAAGTCAAGTCATTTTTTGATTTTTTTGCAAATAAAAGAAATTCACATTTTTGCTGCTTTTCGTTTTATATATTTTCAGTGCCGCGAAGATTAAAATGCAGAAGATCCTATACAATGAAGAGAAAACGTACTTTCAACGAAAATCACGCTTAATTTCCGAGCCTTTGGCATATGCACTCGGCGATATACCGACAGTTTTTTTAAAAACGCGGCTGAAGTAGAAAACGTCGGTATATCCTAAAATGCTTGCGGTGCTTGAAACACTGTTGCTTTTCAAGAGGTGCTTTGCCTCGCGCATAGCGATTGAAGCGCGGTATTTTTGCGGAGGCATACCGATGTATTTGTGAAAAAGTCTGATGAAATGCGATTTTGAAAGACCGCACATTTTTGCATACTCGTCGTTAGTCCGCTGAAGTGTAAAATTCGTGTGCATATCCAGCATTGCAGGGGCGAGAAGACTGTTTTCTTTGGCATCGTCAAAATTAAATTTTTGTGAGATGGTTGCAATAAGCGAAACAAGCCTGCCCGTACAGAAAAGAGAATAGTTGGTTTTTTGAGAAGCGAAAGCACTTATCGTAGAGTTGCAGAATTCTTCAAAGTCGGGAAACGTCCCGATTTTTTGCGAGCGTGTTTTGAAAAAATCAAGCATTTCTTTTGCAGCGGTGCCCGAAAAATGTATCCAGTAAAACGTGCAATTACGGAGAGAGGTATACATCTGTGGCTCGTGCGGACGGTAAAGCACAAGTCCACCGCTGCCGACAACACTTTTCGTGCCGTTTTCGTATAACTCGAATTCTCCCCTTTTTATATAAATAAGCTGGTAGTCAAAGCGGCCGAGGGGTCTTGTGGTTGTAATAGGTTCTATCGTGTCGATAAACGCTCCGCAGTTGTTAATGCTGAGAAAATCCGAACTTTCTCTGTCCGAATTTCGGATATCTCTTGCCGTGATATACTTCATAATCTCACCTCTTGGATTTCATTGTACTATAAAAAAATAATTTTGTAAATAGCATTTTTGTCCATATTTGTGATACTTTTAACTATTCAATATTATATATATATGGTGTATTATTAAAATGAAAAGAGGTGTTATTATGTCCGAAAAGATACTTTTTAACGATGACTGGCGTTTTCACCGCGGTGAAATAGAGGCTGATTTTCCTCCATACAAGGGCGCGGGATATATGGTGGCAAAGACCGAGTCACAGCTTTACGGACCTGCAGCGTATGCATATAACGACCGCGCTGACGATTACCGTACAAGAGCAGTTTATACAAGCGAAAAGTGGGAGAAAGTAAACCTTCCGCACGATTACGTGCTGCTGCAGACACCTGAGGAAAAGTACAACAACACTCTCGGCTTTTTCAAGTACGAAAATGCATGGTACAGAAAGCATTTTAAGCTTGACGAGAGCGACAAAGCAAAACGCCTTGCCCTTTATTTTGAGGGGGTTGCAACTCACAGTGAAATTTTTGTCAACGGTGTTTCGGTTGGCAGAAACTTTTCGGGATATACTTCGTTTGAGGTGGATATTACCGACTTCGTTTATTTTGACAAAGAAAACGTAGTCGCAGTTCACGTAATCACAAACCGTCATGAAGCATGGTGGTATGAGGGAGGCGGAATCTGCCGCAACGTATGGCTTAAAAAGACGGCTCCTTTGCACGTCCCGCTTTTCGGCGTATACGTACGTCCTGAGTACCTTGGAGAAAACAAGTGGGAGGTACGCTTTGAAACCGAGCTTGCAAATGACAGTGTGAATAAGGCTGATGCAGAGGTGCGTTTCACACTTGACGGTACAACTGCTACTGCAAATGTACGTGTTGATCCATACGGCAAGACAAAAGCGGTTGTCAGTTCGACAATTGAATCGCCAAAGCTATGGGATATTGACAGTCCCAATGTTTACAAAGTACTTTGTGAGGTTTTTGCAGACGGAGTTCTGTGCGACAGTGTAACGGTGAACACAGGCTTCCGCACGTTTGAGGCTACAAAGAAGGGCTTCTTCCTCAACGGAAGAAAGGTTACTATAAAGGGTGCAAACGTTCACGAGGACTTCGGACTCACAGGCAGAGCAGTACCCGAAAATATTCATAGATACAAGATAAAGATGCTCCGCGAGATGGGTGCAAATGCATACCGCTGCTCGCACTATCCTCATAACGAGGCTGCTATGGATGCGCTTGACGAAAACGGGTTTATCGTAATGAGCGAAATCCGCCATTACAATTCTTCTCCCGAGTGTCTTAGTCAGCTTGAGATGCTTGTAAGGCGTGACCGCAATCATCCCTCTGTTTTCTTCTACTCGCTCGGTAACGAAGAGCCGCGCCACAAGTATGAGGAAGGTGTAAGAATGATTCGCCGTATGCGCGCACTTGCAGAGAGTCTTGACGATACGAGAATCATTACAACCGCATTCAATGCTCCGCCTGAAAAGGCAGTTGTTATGGGTGAGGTTGACGTTATCGGTATGAACTATAATATGGATATGTACGATACAGCGCGCGAGCTTTACCCCGACAAGCCTTTGCTTGCAACCGAGTTTGCGGCTACAAGCACTACCCGCGGATGGTACAAAGAGGATAGTCCCGCCCGCGGATATATGTCGGCGTACGATAAGGACACCGATGCGCTTTAACGCTCGAGAGAATATTGCTGGAAGTTCCTCACGTCGTCGGAGGATATCCTCGGCGGATATATATGGGACGGATTTGAGCACAGAGGCGAGAGTTATTGGCCGAGACTTTGCTCTCAGGCGGCATCGATTGACCTCTTTCTTCGAAAGAAGGACGCATTCTTCCAGAATAAGTCACAGTGGGCAAACGAGCCTATGATACATATGCTTCCGCACTGGAATCTCCCTGAAAAAGAAGGAACGTTGATCCGTGTATGCGTGTACACCAACTGCGAAGAGGCGGAGCTTTTCCTTGGCGAAGAGAGCCTTGGCAAAAAGACGGTAGGCAAATACGACGTTGTAGAATGGCAGGTGCCTTACGTTGACAAGCGTGTAACCGTTAAGGGCTACGTCGGCGGCAGAGAGGTTGCAAGCACCTTTACCGAAAAGACGGGTAAAGCTCATCGCCTTTGCCTTGAGGTTGATAACGGCGGCGACATTACCGCAAACGGGCGCGATATCGCACTTGTTTCCTGCTACGTTCTTGACGAGCAGGAAAGAAAAGTACCCGATGCTTCTCCCACGGTTTATTTTACGTCGAACACCCTTGGTACTGTTGTCGGTACGGGTTCCGACGTGTGCGACCACGAGCGTGTCGATCTGCCTTACCGCCGTATGCGTGCGGGCGTTATCGCCGTTGCGGTAAAGACTAAAAAAGAGGCAGGAAAACTTAAGGTTTACGCTGAAAGCGACGGGCTTATCGGCGATGCAATAGAGATAAATATTACGGAGGACAAATAAATGTTTGACTACAAAGTGAAAATCGGCCTTTTGCCGATGAGAAGAAACGCAACTGACCGTCCGAGAGGAACGTTTCTTACCTGGTACTCTGCAGAGCAGAGAGGTAAGAAGTTTGTTTCCTACATCGAAGAAAACTTTGCAAGCGACAAGGTTTCCTTCGTTGACAGCAAGGGCATCGGCATAGAAGACCTCGTTTTTGACGACAAGTCTGCAAAGGAAGTCATAGAGCGCTTCAAGGCAGAAGAAGTTGACGCGGTTTTCATCATCAACTGCAACTTCGGTAACGAAGAAGCGGCTGCCGACATTTCAAAGGCTCTTGGCAAGCCCGTGCTTCTCTGGGCACCGCTTGACGACGAGTACTATGAACACGGTATGCGCCCGACCGACTCGCAGTGCGGTTTGTTCGGCGTTTCAAGACAGATGCAGCGCTTCCACATTCCTTTCTCTCACCTTCCTTGCTGCACCGTTGACTCCGAGGAGTTTAAAAACGGCTTTGACTCTTTCGTAAGAGTTGCATGTATGGTAAAGAACTTCAGCGGTATGAGAATCGGTCAGGTTGGCGCACGCCCCGCTCCCTTCTTCTCTGTTATCTGGAACGAAGGCGAGCTTATGGAAAAGTTCGGTATCAAGCTTGTTCCCATCAACTTTGCGCTTATCGAGCAGAGAATGAATGCTATCCTTGCAAGCGATAACCCCGAAAAGAAAGAGATTGCCTACTACATAGTTAAAAATTATACGCTTGACGACCTCACCATCCCTTACGTTGAGAGAATGGCGGCATGCGTAATAATGTACAAGAACCTCTTTGAAGAGTTCAATCTTGACGTTATCTCTGCAGAGTGCTGGACTGCATACCCCGTAATGTACGACGGTCTTTGTCCCTGCACCGTATACGGTATTCTTAACGATATGGGCTACCTCGTATCCTGCGAGAGCGACGTTCACTGTGCAATGACAATGGCGCTTCTCAAGTGTGCAACTCTCGGTGAGGGCAAGCCTCTCTTCGGTGAATTTACCGTTCGCCACCCCGAAAACAAAAATGCAGAGCTCCTCTGGCATTGCGGTCCCTTCCCGATTTCACAGAAGGCACCCGACTGTGAGGCTCTCCTTGTAAATCAGAGAAGCTGGTTCCGTGCAAAGGACGGCACTTACACCGTCGCAAGAATTGATCAGGAAAGCGGCGACTATATGGTGCTTCCTCTCGTATGCAAGACTACAGAGGGACCCGAAACTCACGGCACTTATCTCTGGGGCGAGTTTGAAGACCTCCAGAAAATTGAGGACAGACTTCTCGACGGTCCTTACATCCACCACTTCGTAGAAATGATGGGCGATTACAGAAAAGAACTTGCAGAATTCTGCAAGTACTTCCCGAATCTCAAAATTGATAAAATATAAAAGTTTAAAGGAGAAAAAACTATGCAGATCAAGATGAATGAATTTTTGTTTTCGATGATTCTCACCGAGCTTGAAGACGCAGTAGGCGTTGAAAACTGCTCGGTAAGACAGATCGACAAGGTAACTCACAGCGTTGACTACTACTGGCTTTCCCGTATGTGGGCAGACCGTGGTTGCCGTATGCCCGAGGCAGACTTTATCGTTTGTCCTAAGGATGCTACCGAAGTTTCCAAG
This sequence comes from Clostridia bacterium, assembly GCA_017547395.1. Next base: position 4,847 of record JAFYPS010000203.1, on the reverse strand, counting down.
GTAGTTAAGATTGCAAACTACTACAAGCTCCCCGTTACTACTTGGGGCGCAGGCGGCGGCACACAGGGTGGCGCTATTCCCGTATGCGGCGGTATTTTGCTTGATACCAAGCGTATGAACCAGATTTACGAAGTAAACACCGAAGGTATGTACATCGAGTGCGGCACCGGTGCAATCTACAAGCACATCGAATGGGCAGCAAACGAAGTTGGCAAGGCAACAATGCACTATCCTTCTTCTCTCACTTGCTCCACTGTAGGCGGCTTCCTCGCTCACAGAGGTATTGGCGTTTCCTCTACCAAGTACGGTAAGATCGACGATATGGTACTCCAGATGGAAGTTGTACTCCCCAACGGTGATATCATCAACACCGCTTCTGTTCCGAAGCATGCGGCAGGTCCCGACCTCAACCAGATCTTCATCGGTTCTGAAGGTACCCTCGGTATCATTACCAAGGCGCAGATCCGTATCTTTGACCAGCCTGAAGAACGCCGCTTCCGCGGATTCCTTTTCCAGGATATGAGCGGTGCATTCAAGGCTTCCAGAGAGCTTCTCCAGAAGTTCAAGCCCTCTGTAATGCGTCTTTACGACGAGGCAGAGACCACTTCTCTTATCAAGAAGATCGTAGGTGTTGAGCGTAAGGGTGCGTTCATGAACGTTGCTATCGAAGGTTGCAAGGAAATGGTTGAAGTTGAAGAGAAGATCCTTCTCGACACCTTCAAGAAGTACGGTGCAGAGGACCTCGGCAGTGAGTACGGCGAAAAGTGGTGGAAGGAAAAGATCACCTTCTTCTATCCCGGCAATATGATGGACATTCCTCAGATGTTCGGTACTATGGATACTATCGCTCCTTACGGCAAGATCGAAGAGATCTATTGGGCAATGAAGGAAGCAATCGAAACCAACTTCCCTCAGGCAAAGTTTATCGCTCACTTCTCTCACTGGTATGAATGGGGCGCAATGGTATACGACCGCTTCATCATTGAAGGTAAGGACGTTCCGAAGGATCCCGTTGAGGCACTCAGACTCCACCAGGCAGTTTGGTCCTGCGGCGTAAGAGCGGCTCTCGCTCACGGCGGCGTTGTAAACGACCACCACGGCGTTGGTATCAAACTCGGCAGACTTATGAAAGAGCAGTACGGCCCTGCAATGCAGGTATTTGAAGGACTCAAGAAGCAGCTCGACCCGAACGGCATTATGAACCCGTTCAAGCTCGGACTTTAATTTATAAGGGAGGATTATAGCAATGATTATGTCTGAAAAATGCAAACAGCACGTTGACTCTTGCCGTTTTTGCTGGATGTGTCACCACATCTGCCCTATAGGTAATGCAAGCGGTCAGGAAAGAAACACCGCAAGAGCAAGAGCGCTTGGTATCTCTCTTGTAAACCGTGAGGCTATTGACCTTTCTGAAATTATGGACAACATTTACGAGTGCGCAACCTGTGGCGGTTGTGTATACGAATGTGTAACAGGTTGGGACCCCGTTATGTTCACCAAGGAAACAAGACTCCAGGCAGCTCTCGAGGGTAAGCTCCCCGCTAACATCTTGGCTCTCGTTGAAAACTGCATGAATAGCGGTAACCCCTACGGCAAGACCGAGTATGATGCAGCTCTCGCTGAAGCAAAGAAGGCTCATGCGGCTACAACCGACACCCTTCTCGTCCTCGGTAACGATGCAACCTGCATGGTTCCCGATCAGGCAGTAAAGGCAATCAAGGTGCTTGAAAAGGCAGGCGTTACCTTCACCGTTCTTGAAAACGAAACTGCTGCCGGCACCGAACTCGACTTCCTCATTGGTGCGGCAAACGAAACCAAGGCACAGATGAGTGCGGCTGCAAAGGTTTACGACGGCTTTAAGACCGTGGTTCTTTACGATCCCGCAGATGCAAAGACCGTAAAGCAGATCTACAAGGAATACGGCGTTGAAACCAAGGCAGAAACCGTTACATACACCTCTTTCGTAGCTTCCCTTATCAAGAGCGGTGCGCTTAAGGTAACAAAGAGTGACAAGGTTGTGGCATATCAGGATCCTTTCCAGCTTGCCCGTGACCTTGAAGAAACTGAACCCGCAAGAGAAATCGTAAACGCTACTGCTACCCTTGCAGAGTTCCACCTCAATAGAAAAGAAACCGTTTGGGCAGGCAACATCCTTATGGCGCAGTACTCTCCTTATATTGAAGAAGTTGCAAAGAGAAGAATTTTCAATGCAAAGGCACTTGGCTATACTGCAATCGCAACTGCATCCGTTTCCGAGTATGCAGCTCTCAAGGCAGTTGCTACCGACGTTGAGATTTACTCTCTCGAAGACCTTATTCTTGGATAAGAGGTAAAAATAATGCTCGTAACACTTCAGCAGATTATAAAAATGGCAGAGGATGGCAATTACTGCATCCCTGCATTTAACGTATACAACGTTGAAACCGTGATGGGTGTAATCAAGGCGGCAGAAGAGGAGAAAGCTCCCGTAATTCTCCAGCTTTACCCCCGTCTTGTGAAGGAGGAGGTAGGTTACTACCTCGCTCCCTCCATTCTTGCGGCGGCTAAAAAGGCAAGTGTACCCGTATGCTTCCATCTCGACCACGGCCCGACTATGCTCGAGGTACAGAGAGCTATCCGCTACGGTGCTACCGGTATCATGCTCGACGGCAGTGCTCATCCCCTTGATGAAAACATTCGCCTCACCAAGGAGGCTATTGCGGCGTGTCAGCACGTTGACATCGGTGTTGAAGGCGAGATCGGTCACGTCGGCACCGTAAACGACGACTCGATGGACGAATTCACTTCTCCCGAGGAGGCTGCAAGATTCGTTAAGGAAACCGGAGTTACCTGTCTCGCAGTGCTTATCGGCAACGCTCACGGCAGATACAAGAAGACTCCCAAGCTCGACATCGACAGAGTTAAGGCTATCCGTGAGGCTACCGGCGGCACTCCGCTCGTACTCCACGGCGGTAGCGGAATTCCGGACGAGCAGGTTAAGGCGGCAATTAACGCAGGTATCCGCAAGATGAATATTGCAACCGACGTTTGCTATGCTTTTGCAGACGCACTTCTTGCAGAACTTCAGAACCCCGAGCGCAGCGTTGCTATTGATATGTTTGTAAAGCCTGCAATCGAAAGCGTTAAGAAGTTTGCTATCGAAAAGATCCGTCTTACCGGCGCAAACGGAAAAGGTAACGTAATATGAGTAAAATTGTAGGAATCGGCGCTTGCGTAATGGACACGCTTTACAATCTGCCTGACTATCCCGCAGAGGATACAAAGGCGCGTGCCTCTGCAAGCAAAAATGCAGGCGGCGGCCCCACCGCAACAGGACTTGTTGCGGCTGAGAAACTTGGTGTGCCCACTGCATATATCGGCACTCTTTCGGATGACAACGGTGGAGTATTTCTCAAAAAAGACTTTGAGAAATACTCGGTTGACACCTCGCTTATCGATATAAAGAGCGGCTACCGTTCTTTCACCTCGGTAATCTGGCTTTGCGCAAAGAACGCTAGCCGTACCTGCGTGTTTGACAAAGGTGATTTGCCTGCACTTGTGCTAAATGAAAAGCAGATTCAGGCAATCTGTGATGCCGAGATACTTATGGTAGACGGAAACGAGCTTTCTGCGGCGGTTGAAGCGGCTAAAATAGCAAGAGCTAACGGAACAACCGTTCTCTACGACTGCGGTGGCCTCTACGAGGGCGTGAGCAAGCTTCTCGCGCTTACCGACATTATGATTCCGTCAAAGGAGTTTGCGCTCGGTCATACGGGTTGTACTGATATTGAATCTGCAGCAAAAAAGCTTATGGCAGACTATGCACCAAAGGTAGTTGTTATCACCGACGGTAAAAACGGCGGCTACATTTACGGCGGTGAAGATATAAAGCATTATCCCATATATCCTGCAGAGGTTGTTGACTCAAACGGCTCGGGCGACGTATTCCACGGCGCTTTTGCCGCAGGACTTGCAAAAGGATTCGATTTTGAAAAGTGCTGTCACTTTTCAAGTGCGGTTTCTGCAATGAAATGTATGGGTGTTGGCGCAAGAGAAAGCGTTCCGTCATTTGAAAAAGTAAAAGAATATATGAAGGAGAACGGTTATGAACTTTAAAAAAGCTTATAAGCCGCAAAACGGCTATACTCCTATTTGTAAAATCGGCGAGTGCTCGCTTAAAAAGCTTGAGTTTGGTATAATCGAACTTGAGGCGGGACAGACTCTCGATTTCAACACCGAGGATAAAGAAACTGCGTTTATTATCCTTGAGGGACATTGCAATGTTTCGTTTGGCGAAACCGTTTGGGAAAACGTTGGTAACCGTAGCAGCGTTTTTGAAAATATCCGTGCAGAGAGCTTCTATATGCCAAAAGAGTTCTCTCTTAAAATTACAGCCCTTGATCACCTCAAGATTGCAGTTTGTGCTACTCCCGTTGGTGAAAAGACCGAGCCTCAGCTTCTAAAAGAGGATAGAGTTATCACAAAGCTCCTCGGTGACGTTCCCTTCCAGAGAGAGACAAGCTTCCTCATTGACGGTACTACGAATGCAAAGGTCCTCACCATCGGTGAGTGCTACTGCACCGAGGGTAACTGGGCAGGCTTTCCCCCTCACAAGCATGACGTAAACGATATGCCGAACGAGTGCGTAGCAGAGGAGATCTATTACTTCCTCTTTGAGCCTAAGCAGGGCTTTGCCGTTCAGTGTCTTTACACCTCCGACGGTGAGATTGACGAGGCGTACAGAGTTAAGAATGATGAACTTGTAGAGTTCCCCTACGGCTATCATACTACAGTTTCCACTCCCGGCTACAAGACCTACTTCCTCTGGCTCATGGCAGGCGATTATCAGGGCTTCAACAGAAGTAGCG
>JAFYPS010000202.1 GCA_017547395.1 Clostridia bacterium | reverse complement strand
TGCCTGCCGAGCCGATGCAGGCACAACATCCGTAATAGTGCCCGTCGCGAGTTCTTTTATATCCTCCGATACCGTTGCCTCGCGTTCCCGCAGTAAGCGGACTGTAGCTATCAAACGGAAGAGGTTCAAGTACGAGTTCCGGATGTCTTGCCTTTGACTCTCTCGCGGTATCCTCTATTACCTTTTCGGTATTGATGCTTCCGAAATATGCATTGTAAAGTGAAGTTTCAAACGCGTCGGAATACCTCGGATCCCCTGTAAGAAGTGCAAGCTGATAGAAGAACTTCATAACAGTGACGGTAACGCAGGTTTCCTGCATTATCTTCTCGTTGTTTGTATTAGCCTGACGCACTGCGGAATGGTCAAAGTACTCGCTTGTACATCCGCAGCAGCCGATTATTGTAAAATCGGTTTCGATGATCTTGTTTGCAAAGTTTACAACCGAGGTAAGAAATCTCTCGTTCTTTGTATGGCGATAAAACTCAATAAGTCCCTCGAAGCAAGACGTCATTTCATATGCCTTGGTAACGGGATACTGACTCGGCATAAATTTGTCCTCGTATGCAAGATCAAAAACGTTTACAACGTCGGTTCCGCCAAGCCCTACTATGTACTCCGCAAAATCAAAATACTTCTGCTCGCCCGTTATTGTGTAAAGGCGGACTACCGGTTCAAGAATTGAAGAGGAATTAAGACCTCTCCAGTGCCTGGTTGCCTTTGTGATAAGCAGTTTTCCGTCTTCCTTTCTGCCTATCCTCTGCATAATATAGTCTACCTGTGCACACATCGACTTTACTATGCGCGCGTTGAGATTTTCGTCATCGGAAATCTCAAGAAAATACTGCATACCGAGCAGAACGTATTTTCTTCCCCAAAGATCCCAGCCGTCATATTCACATTCGCGGCTATAGCTGCTGATTCTTCCGTCGCAGTCGGCACTTTCTATCATATCGCAGACTGTTTTTGCAAGGACGTCGTAAAGAGCTTTGTTTTTAGTGTAAGAATACGTGAAGCACGCGCCGCGCATCATCTTTCCCCAATACTCTCCGCGCCAACCAAAATCTTCTCCGTCGGAATTATGGCGGAACTGATCTACAAAGCGCGCCCAGAGAGTTGCATCGACAAGCTGAAAGTCCTCAATATAGCGAGTGGCAGTGTCGATATAACCGTTAAAGCTGAATTCATTTGCATAATCCGAAAACAGTTTATCTGTCGAAAGTCTTGGAAAGTTAGCCGTTTTTTCTTTATACATCATTTTTCAAAATCCTTAAAAAATTCAGAAAGCTTCAAATACTTTTCATAAAGCTTTCCGTACGCGGCAGTATTATCGCTGTTTGGAGTATAAACTGCCCTTGTTTCAAATACGAAGTTGCCTTTTACTCCTGCCGCATCTGCTCCAAGCACCGCTGCACCGTACGCCGGAGCACTATCGGAAACAATTATCTTTTTGCCGAGAACGTCTGAATATATTTGCATAAGAAATGCATTTTTCTGCGAGATGCCACCCGTCGCGTAAACCTCGTCAATGCTTATGCCATTTCCCTCATACGTATCGACTATCTGCTTTGTTCCAAATGCAGTAGCCTCAATAAGTGCGCGATAAATTTCCTCGGGGCGTGTTTTGAGCGAAAATCCGTGTATCATTCCGCGAAGAGAAAAATCTCCGTAAGGGGAGCGGCAACCGTTCCACCAATCAAGTGCAACGAGCCCGCTTTCGCCAACCGCAAGTTTTTCCGCTTTTTCAGCAAGTAAAGCGTGAACCCCTACGTCGCGCACCTTTGCTTCTGCCTCATAGGAAGCGGGAACGTTGTTTTTCACATACCAGTCAAAAATATCACCCACAGCAACCTGTCCCGCCTCGTATGCATAAAGTCCCGGTGATACCCCGCCGTAAACTCTGCCGACGATTCCGTTGATATCAACACATTTTTTGTCCATAACGATATGGCACGACGAAGTGCCGATAATAATCATAAGTTTTCCGCAGTCATTAATCCCCGCTGCGGGAAGGGCTACGTGGGCGTCTATTATCGGTGCTGAAACTGCCGTTCCCTCTTTAAGTCCAAAACGCTTTGCACCTTCACTTGTAACACAGCCCGCATTTGTGCCGGTAGAAACAATATTATCCGAAAGTTTCTCGCGAAGGTCTACGCCGATTTTCTCAAAAAACGCATCGGAAGGAAAACCGTCTTCATCAGTCCAGCAGCTCTTGAAGCCCGCCATACAGGTGTTCTTGCTTTGTTTGCCCGTAAGCTGCCACACAATCCAGTCGCCCGCCTCGACAAAACAATATGCCTCGTCGTACACCCTTTTTGCTTTATTATAGGTTTCGAGCATCTTGGCAAGCATCATCTCAGAATTAACCTTACCACCGTATGCCGCAAGAAAATTCTCACCGCATTCTGCCGCAGCGGCTGTAATAACGGCTGCCTCCGCCTCTGCACCATGGTGCTTCCAAAGTTTTACATACGCGTGAGGCTCGTTTTTGAATTCATCCTTAAAGCAAAGTGGAATACCGTTTTCATCAACCGGCAACACTGTACACGAAGTAAAATCAATACCTATGCCAACTACGTCATCAGCACTTACTCCGCTATCGGCAAGCACCTTGCCAACGGCTGTC
>JAFYPS010000201.1 GCA_017547395.1 Clostridia bacterium | reverse complement strand
TATAGCCTTGTCAAGAAGGTCGGTTATTCTTTTCTTTGCCTCGGCATTGGCATAAAGCTCAACGGAGGGAGTGAGAGATATTTTGCGAAGAGTATCTACACGCCGCTGAGTGATTATATCAAAGGCGGAAACCGTGTCTATCTCGTCTCCGAAAAATTCAACTCGGACGGGATAGTCAAGGTGAGGTGAGTAAAAGTCGATAAGGTCTCCCCTTCTTGAAAACTGTCCCTTTCCGTCTACCATATCGCATCTGACGTAGCCCATTGACGAGAGCCTGCGTACAACCTCGTCCTCGGATATCTCCTGTCCCGGTGTAAGCACAAGAGAGCTTGATGCGAGTCCTTCAGGCGATACGGTGTACTGTGCGAGTGCCTCGGCGGTGGTGAAAAGGATGTCTGTCTCACCTGCCGCAAGGCTTGTGAATACGGCAAGCCTTGAGCTTTCAAGGTCGTGACCCGTTGCCTCGGCTTCTCCGAAAAAGGCTTCTCTCGACGGTAGGTAGGAGCACCTTATATCACCTGCCGAAAGCTGCTCGTAGAGTGCGAGTGCCTCCCTTTCCTCTCCGAAAAGTGCAACGGTAAATTTTCCGCTGTCACGGTAAAGTGCCTCAAGAAGTATGGGTCGAAGTCCTGCTACAACGCCTGAAACGAGGCAGGATTTTCCCTTTGAAACCGTGTCGGCTATGCCCTTATATTCACCTTCACGTCTTAATGCATCTAAAAATAGCTTCATATATTCCCTTTCAGTTAAATCTGCAAACGCCGAAAAGGACAAGTATTACTTGTCCTGAATTTGTTTTTCTTATTTTACCACGGTTTTTCGTTTTTTACAAGTGTTTTTTGTCGTGACAGGCAATCTTTTTGAGGCTTACGCCATTGCCCTCGGGCTTGGTGTTAAAAGCGTGACAGCCTTAGCCCTCTCGGGTCCGATTCCCGTTTGATTATTACAAAAAAAGAAACACACCTTTAGAGCGTTGCTCTAAAGGACAATTTTCAAGAATACGGCGCATCTCAAACAAGATGTGCCGTATTCTTGTTTTTTTATTTATTCGTTTTCGATTTCAACACTTTGTATGGAGTTGTGCCCGTGAACACACGATAGACTTTTATAAAATAAGATATGCTGTTATATCCACAGGCGATCGCAGCTTCACTTACCGAACAACCTTTTAAGAAAAGCAACTGTTCGGCTTTGCTGATTCTCGTTCGGTTCAGATAATTCTTAAACGTCATACCCGTCACCTTTTTGAAGCTTCTCGAAAAGTGACTGTAACTCATTCCATAGCTTTTGGCGAGCTCTTTTTCGTCGATATCCTCGGCGAATCTTTCTTGAACGTAGTTCATCACCGAGCATATCAAATGTGAGGTTTGGTCGTTTACTAACTGCTCGCTTGGAGCGTCATGTCTAAGTATGGTTAGCAGAAGCTCCATTATCTTCAGTTTTATTGCCACCTCGGAAGCATACTTTCCCTGCGTGAATTCACTTACAAGAGTGTCAAGTACACGCTTTATTTCGCTTCCCTTAAGCTCTTCCTTGTTCCAAAAGCATTTGTTTTCATGGCGGTTGAAGGCAAATCTCATTGCATATTCCTCGCCCGCACCACGTTTTGCGAATTCTAAAAAAAACGTTGGGGGAATTTTAATAACGTAGTAGCTATTCTCCGCGTTTTCGCCTGTTACGACGTGATGGATAGCCCCCGAACAAAAAAGGATAAGATCTCCTTTGCTTATCTCATAGCACATGTTGTCTAAGGATACTGCATAGCTTCCTTCCTTTACGTAAAGAAGCTCGACGGCTTTATGTATGTGAGCAAGGCATGCAGTTGTGTTCTTTGAATTGTTCTGCACAAAGAATTCTATTTCCTGTCCTGCCGCCCTCGGTTCTTCAATCCTTATATCGGTTCTTTTCACCTCAGCAAAACCTCCAAGAACAAATTTGTTATATTTTTTAACAATTTTATTATAGCATTTATTTTACTTTTTGTCTACAATACAGATAAAGTTTTTGTTTAAAAAACAAACAATTACAAAAACGGAGGTAATAATTGTAATGGATAGGATAGTAAATGTGGGTATAATCGGCTGCGGAGGCATCGCAAACGGCAAACACATGCCGTCGCTTTCTAAATTGCCTAATGTAAGAATGGTAGCGTTTTGTGATATTATTCCCGAGCGCGCAGAGAAGGCTAAGGAAAAATACGGAACTCCTGACTCTAAGGTCTACACAGACTATAAAGAACTTTTAGAGGACAAAGACATAGAGGTCGTTCACGTGCTTACTCCCAACCGCGAGCACGCGGATATCACTGTTGACGCCCTTTACGCCGGCAAGCATGTTATGTGCGAGAAACCCATGGCAAAAACGGCAGCGGATGCAAGAAGAATGTATGAGGCGGCAAAGGCTACAGGAAAGAAGCTGACCATTGGATATCAGCACAGACAGAAGCCCGAGAGCATTTATGCAAAGCAATACATAGATTCGGGAGCGCTCGGGGAGATCTATTACGCCAACTGTCTTGCCATTCGCCGCAGAGGAACTCCTAATTGGGGTGTATTTCTTGATGAGGAAGCGCAGGGCGGCGGTCCTATCATCGACATTGCTACTCACAGTCTTGACTTGACCCTTTACCTTATGAATAATTACGAGCCGGAAATGGTTGTTGGAAGAACTCATAAAAAGTTCGAGCATCCCGAAGCTGGAAACATCTGGGGTGATAACGGTGTTAGCACCACAACTCTTGAAGAGTCGGCGTGCGCGTTTATCCGCATGAAAAACGGTGCTACCATTATGCTTGAAACAAGCTGGGCGCTCAACACCTGCGAGCCTATACAAGAGGGTAGCTGTGTGCTTTGCGGAAGCCGCGAGGGACTTCAAATCAAGAATAACGTCCTTAAGGTAAACAAGATCGAGTTCGACCGTCAGACCGAAACTACCGTAAACACCACAGCGGGCGGAGTAGCGTTTTACAGCGGCGCATCGGGTGCTCCTCAGGAAGTAGAAGCTGCAAACTGGATAAAGGCTATCGTAAACGATACCGATCCTGTCGTTCTGCCCGAGCAGGCTCTCGTAGTTTCCGAGATACTTGAGGCAATATATGAATCGTCTAAGACGGGAAAGCCGGTGTATTTCAAATGAAGATAGCTATATTCGGAGTGTGGCATGTCCATGCTGCCGACTATACCAAGACCGCTATGGAGCTTGGGGAGGTAGTCGGATTTTATGAAGAAAATGACGCTCTCGCAGAAAAATTTGCGAGCAAATTCAACATTCCCCGTTTTAGTACCCCGAGCGAGCTTCTTAAAAGTGATGCGGAGGGGGTTATTGTCTGTTCCGCTTCTTCTGAGCATGCGGAAGATATAATAAAGATAGCAAAAGCGGGTAAGCATATCTTTACCGAAAAGGTGCTTGCATTAACCGACGCTGACTGTGATAGAATAGAAGCTGCTATAAATGAAAGCGGTGTTAACTTCGTGATCTCTCTTTTTCAAAAATATCTGGGCTCGCGTATAGCAGTAAAGGAAGTGACATCAAGCGGAGAGCTTGGAAAACTGAACTATATGCGCTTTCGCAATTGCCATTCCGGAAGCACTAAGGATTGGCTACCAAAACATTTTTATAATGAGAAAGAGTGCGGAGGCGGGGCGATGATAGACCTCGGCGCGCACGGAATGTATTTGACCGAATGGATACTCGGTATGCCCGTGAAGGCAAGCTCAGCGTTCACGGTGAGCTGCGAAATTGAGTCGGTAAAGGAAAAAAACTCGGATAGAGTAGAGGATAATGCAGTTACCGTTATGAGCTTTGAAAATGGTGCGATTGCGGTAAATGAAACCGGCTTTGTGTCGAATTATTCTCCGGTTACGCTTGAAGTATTTGGAGAGGATGGTTATGTCCGCATGGTCGGAAACCGTGTTGTGAAGTGTACAAAAGCTACCGACGGTGTTGAGGTCGAGCTTGCAGTAGGAGCTGATAGACCCTCACCACTGGTGCAGTTCTTAACAGGCGATTTCCTTGACGGCTGCGGAATGAAGGAAGCGAAG
>JAFYPS010000200.1 GCA_017547395.1 Clostridia bacterium | reverse complement strand
CGCGTAATACTCGCCGCTTTCACTGTTGCGTTTGCCGAAAACTTCGCCTACGTAGTCTGTATCGGCGAAAATTTCTTCGTTGATCTCCATGCTGCGCGCTTTATCTGAAATGGTGTGTCCAAACGAACATTCCGCGGCGGTCTCTATCACAAAACCGCTTTTCATTGCAAAATCGACCTCATCGTCAAGGTCCTCATAAACGGTCTCCTCCACCGCTTCGGGAAGCATACGGTCAATCATTCTCACAAGCTCTTCTCTTTTGATTTTCTCCGCATGCTCGGTAGTCACACAGCTTATATGAGAACTGCTTAGTTCATTTATCAGTTTTTCTCTTTTAATATAAATCATCACGCATATCCTTTCATTTCATTCTGCATATCTTCGGCACGGGCACAAAAATCCCGCTCGGCAGCATATTTGAGATATCCGTCTTTTGCAAGAATTTTATCGCTGACCGTAAGCTTTACGGGGTGATACTCCCCGTCGGAACAGTCAAAATAATAGCAGGTAAGTTTAGGTGACGGAGTAAAGTTGAGAATAAAGCTGAGCGTGCCGCCACCAACTACCTTTGCATATTCAAGATTTGCATTATCATCAAGCGAAGAAAATCTGTTGAATCTTCCGGGATGTCTGTGCCAGAAGCCTACGAGTCTCAGTTCTTTCTTGTAAAGCCTTGAAAGAACGCGATATACGTAGTTCACATAGCGTTTATTCATCTCGTGAATAGTGGGAGAATGCTCGGCACCGTAACCGGGATCCGTAGCCTCAACAATATAAGCCTTGCCGTCCTTGATTGTACCAAGCATTACGCCACCCGATTCGTTTTCACCGTTTGCATATGCTTCGGCAACTATAGATGCCATAGCACGCGTACTCATAATCGCCTCATCACACTTTTTACTCGGTTTATCCGAGTATGTATAGGACGGTGTGCAAAAGTCATCACCCTCAAGGAAAACAGTTTCGGTATACTGACGGATTTTAGAAAAAAAATTCTTTTTCACAGTGACACCCCTTTTCTTAAAGCGTGCTATGCTCCTGAAACTTTTCCCAGTGCTTTTTGCTGAGGAGCGCACACTCGAAATTGTGCAACCACTTGCATGCGGCAAGAAGCGCAGTTTCGGCAGTGGGTACGCCAAGCGGATCATCGTATGAAGTACCGAAATCCTTTACGTGAGCGGTACAAAGATAAAACATTCCTTCATCGTCAGGAATCAGATGATTTATTTTTTTAGGGGTGCGGGGACTGTCGTCAACGCGTCTCTGCATACGGTTTACGTTATTGTCGCCGGAAAGATAGGCGTGCACAGACGTTCCCCACTCCTGATTCGGATGATCGGGCTGATACACAAGCATAATGTCATAAATCTCGTCATAAAGAGGAGTACCGTTTTTGCGATTGGCTTTTATGCGCTGGCGCACCTTGAAAAACAGTCTGCCGTCATCGAGTACTCCGCAGTTAACGCCCCATTTAGGCGTGCCGATATACTTGAGCATGCCCGCCTTTTCAAAGGCGAGCTGCTCCTGCATTTCGGGACGCGTGTACCACTGAACAACACCAAGTTTACCGGAAGGAATATCTCCGAGCGGCTTTGCAGCCTCATCGGTTTCACTATCCTCTTCCTCCTCTTCGGTGTCCTTCTTTTCGAGGAACTCGCGAAGGCTTATTCCAAGCTTGTTTGAGGGAATATCTCCAAGCTTTGTTCCGGTATGCTCTTTGCCTTTTTTAACGAGCTCACCGTCACTTGTCATTGTGAGGGTGTCTTCACCCTCAAGCATTTTGCGAACGTTTTCTACGTCAGCGTCATAGCCTACTCTGGTAAGTGGGATGTTCATTGTGTTTTTCATGGTAGTTTTCCTTTCTTTTACAAAGTATTACACTATAGTTAACCTGCGTTTTTTTCAAATATCCATAGAAAATGTAAAAAATCTTCCGCTCTTTCCTGTTTTTTTGTTGCAATAGTAAGCGATTGCAGATCCCTCGGACTTTGTATACGTTTTCACGTCAATATCACCGAGGGCGCTGCGGACGTTTTCTGCGCTTTCGGCAGACACAAAACGGAGCGGCATGATGTCAGAGAGATACGGCATATACTTTTTAATCGCTTTAAAGTCGCTTACAAACACTACGTTTATAACGTTTTTGCCGTCTGCACTCTGCAAAAACTTTTTAAATTTCTCTACCTCATCCGTTTCGCGATAGCTTGACGCCTGATAAAGCGACGTATCGGTTTCGGGTGAAATAATAAGGTTCACCACCCCTCCCTCTTCGCAGTCGGCGTAAAGTTCCGAGACAGAGTTTACAATATTCGCATTTTCCGTAATATGCTGCGGCAAATCCATACCGCTGTAGTTACAGACGTTTACCTTTGCATTTGCAATTGCACTTTTAGCGCAGGCAAAGGTTTTTTTAGCAAAATCGGTGTTTCCGCAAACGAGAATACTGTCATTAAGCCTTGCAAGATCTATTGCAACCACACTGTCATCGCATATCACGTCACCGCCACCGCGCGTACTGTCGCAAAACAGATGCATACTCTTACCGAGTGTGATATAACCGACTATATCTTCATAGGGCAGATACGTATACGTTCCGTTCAAAAGTTCAACGTATCTCTTTTTTCCGCCCTCGGTTAATTTTTCAAGAACGGTCGTTATGTCCTCGCTGCTTGCATAAAAGCACTGCACAACACTTGTGCCATCTTCGTTTTGACCCATATAAGTATTGATTACCGCACTGCCGCATTTGAGCAATGGCGCCTTTGAAATACCCGAGTTTTCTCTGCCGGTATCGGCACAGTTCTCCGAAAGCATTGTACGCGCTACCTGCACAGGACATTTGAACACGATTCTGGTGGTGAAATAGTTTCTGAGTTCGCTGCCGAATGAATTTTTAAGATTATCGCTTACCGCGCGCTGCGATGCCATAATGATATGAATTCCATACGTGCGTCCCTTTCTGACAAGCTCACTGAGAAGTTGTGCAGTTCCTGAAGAGGAAGCATCAAAAAGCGTCTGGAATTCGTCAATCACCAGCACTGTTCGCGGCAGATATTCCGCACCGATACGCTCGCACTCCTGACGGTAAGTCTCATATTTACGGACAAAAGTGCCACTCATTTTGCTTATATTGTCAAAGGCATACTGACGGTTATTCATTTCAGCCACGTAGTATCTCAAAAACGATGCCATAGTGTCTTTATCCTCACTGCTGATAACCGAATCAAAATAAGGACATCCCGAAGTTGCATATATATTGAACTCGCAACCGTTTTTCAAATCGCCTACGGCAAAGCGCACCTCGCGCGGAGAATACCTTGCCATAGCCCCGAGAAGCAGAGCGTGAAGCACCGAGCTTTTTCCCGATGCAACGTCGCCTACGGCAAGTGCATACGGCCGTTTTTCCGAAAAAACAAGCTCTACCCCTTTACCGTTTTCGTCAATTCCGACAGGAACCGAAATTCCTTCGGCGGAACTGCATTTTTGAAAATCGTACTTTGCGGGAAAGTGCTTTACTATCGGAATGACCGAATACTTTTCTTTAAAATTGCTGAGTTTTTGCATAAGCCTCTTTACTCTGTTCTCAGCGCTGTCGCGTACCGCAAAGTACAGCAGGCCTTCTCCGATTTTGATGCTGCAGGATTCAACGTGCATTACATCCTCGTTTTTAAAAACGTCCTCTAAAAATCCTTTAAAGGCTCTCGGATATTTTTCAGTATCCTGTACCGAGCCGATAACGCGCACACCGCACTTTTCACCGTTTTTTATAATTCTGAGTAAAAGGTCCGCATCTTTTTCCGGAATGTTATTCGGGATATTCTCTATAAAAAGATAGGTGTCCGTAACCGCCTTTTTACCCGAATTTACATCAGAGATGTACCTTTCGGTTTCCGAAAGGAATGCCGACGCCTCAGCGGCAGTGCTTGCAGCTGCTATGTCCGAAACCGAAAAAAGAGGCACAAGCGATGAATAGCTACCGCCAAGTCCTGTAACGTCAAAAAATCTGATGCGCGCCTTTGCATCGTTTTCAAGTACGTCAAGCGCAAGCGATATAAACCAATTTTTAAAATTTGTTCTGTCATCCGAAACAAATAAATGCTTTCCGAGGCGGTTAGCATATGTATCAAATCTTATACCGCCGTTGTCAATCGCTTTTGCAGAGCCGGAAAGGCTTGACGACACGTTTTTGAGGTACTTTGAAAAATAATGATAGTTTCCGAGATAATACTTTCCGCCACTGCCAAAAATGTTTTTAAGGTTGTCTGCCATCAAAACTTCTTTAAATACCCTGTGTCGCTTTGCGAGCGTTTCATCGCGTTCTTTTTTATACTTTTTTCCCGTTTCCAGCGCCTTTGCAAGAATTTTTTCGCGTATAATTTTTTCTCCTTCTTCTGCGCGCTCTACCGCTCTCTTTACGGGAGAAAAATTGTCAAGCACTGCCGCAAGGCGAACAACGTCCGAATGGCGTATCACTATCTCGCTGTGAAGCTTTTTGCGAAACGAAGGTGCAACAAAACCGATTGCTCCCGAAAGCATATCCGGCATAAACGCGCTCTCAAGCTCTGCAGCCGCATTTTTCAGTTTTTCGCAGGCGTTATCCATATGAGACTTCAGCGCCGTATAGTTCATCGTTTCATAGTTTTCCGGCAGATACGTTTTGCCCGAATTCTCTGTCAAACGGCGGTACTTTATTCTTTGAAAATGTTTATCGGAAATTCCGTCTACAATTCTTTTTGCCTCTGCAAGACTGTTTTTTGCACACTCGTTGCGCTGCACTTTTTCGTTTTCACAGCCTTTTGCTATTTCGCTTAATTCCTCACCAACTATGCCAAGTTCGTTATCACTGTCGCAAAACAGTTTTTCTCTTTTCTTTAAATACTCGTTTTCAACGGTCATACAAGAAAGTTCATATGCCCCGCAAATATCCGAGAACAAGAGGCACTTTTCTCTGATTTCTTTTAAATCTTTCATTTTCTATCCCCCTATTATTCCAAAGATAAAGCATATTGCGACAATTGCAAGCACAATATAAAGAAATGAAGAAATGATCAACGGTACAAGGCTTAAACACCAAAATACGACAACAGAACCGACTCCTGCCCAGAAGCTGACGGCGAAAAATGCTCCGAAATCGTATCCGCGTTCGCTTGCTCTGCCGCATCCGTAAATAAGACATGCAAGTCCGGCGCCGACTATCATAGCAATCGGCATTATCGCGTCAATCGTTTCGTTACCGGTAAGCTCTCCTGCAATTCCTGTATAAAGTCCGCCGCCAAAAGCAATGGTGAGAAAAACACAGTAAATTGCAAAAAAAGCCTTTCTTGCTCCATGTTCGGGCGTGTAGGTCTGCTGAGAACGTCTTGGCTGACGTTCTTGCGGAACTCCCCTTCTGCGGAGAGTTCCGTCCTCAGCACGGTAAAGTTCGTTCATTTTTGGTCCTCCTTTATATGTTTGCCTTATATAACCGAACTTTCGCCAAAATATCCAAAAAAATAGCACCCGACAGAGAAATTTCCCTGTCGGGTGCTTTAAAATTCTGTTTAATACCCTAAAAGTTCAAGTATGTTTTCATATTCGTCGCCAACCTGCACCTTTGTCTCCTTTTGGAGAAACTGTACACGCGTGCGCACCGTTTTTCTGAAATCGCCCGTAAGACCGTAAAGCGCTATTTCAAAATCAGAATATATATCGTTCACCTCGTCGGCGTTAAGCTTGCGGCCTTCGCCCTCGGCAATAGCAATCTTGCAAAGAGCAGAAAGAAAGCTGAGATAATGCTCGTTTATGCCGCCCTGCATCTGTGCCTTGGCGTCCTCGCGGCTGCGCTTAACCGCCAAAAGCGCCTGATAATACTTTTTCTGCTCAAAAAGAATATCGGCATAACGGAATGCAGAGGCGGGACACGCTCCTATTTTTTCATTTTCAAGAACCTCACAAAGAAGTGACAGTTCCCTGTCCGGGTCAGCTGAAAAAAGCTCTGCATACTGTCTGTATCCGTCCTCGCGGTAAGGGAGGTTCTCTTTATATTCTTTTGCAAGCGTTTCAACCGTATTCTTATACTCTGCGCGTGTCGCTGCATCTGCAGTGCGCTCCCTGAGCCGTTTGATATACGCGATAGAAAACGAAAATGCGCGCCAGGTCCATTCGCTCTTGTCAATCATACACAGCGTTTCATATCGTTTTTCACACTCACTGTATCTGCCGCAGTCAATACCGTAAATAAGGTAGTCGGCAAGAAGATCAACAGACATCGGAAAGATAGCGAGCCCTTTATCGAGTACGTCGCACGCAAGCTTATAAAGCTCTATTGTGGCAAGAGTAACCGAAAAATTGTGAAACGCCATCGGTTCGCCTGCCGGGAATTCCTGATCGGTAATATTTTTGACAAGCTTTTCGATTTCACCAAGCTCGTAGGAAGCGTCCTCATTATATTTGCGCGCACGCTGCACCTCTTTAACGTATCCCTCGGCAACAATATGTGCCTGCTTTACAGACATATCGCTTTCGCCGTTATACGAAGAGCTTTGCTCCCCGTCCTGACGGTTTGAAATAATTACTTTCCTTGCCATAATGCTCCTTTAGGGTTCTTTTTTCCCTTTTTGTTTTCTTTTTCTTCCAGTGCGGCAATATCCTTTTCAAGTCTTGCAAGCGTTTCCTCCGCACTTCTGATTCCTTTATCCCCAAGCTCGTCTGCCTCGGTATTATGCCTTGCAAACGGACTGCTTGCCTCGAGCGCATCATAAAGCTCTTTTTTAATTTCAGCGGAAAGCGCAAAATCTGCCCTTTCTCTTTCTTTGCGCTCAAAACGCTCGTAATCAAGCACCGTATATTCCACATCGCCAAAACTGTCTATATCAAGCAGATTTACCATAGCGGGCTTCATTCTTTCGGAAAGTATCAGTGCCTCCGCCTTTTCCTTATCAAAATGCTGAAGGTCATATACCGAAATATTAGGCATTCTGCTTCGCTGCTCGCCGCAAAGTGCGGAAATCTCACGTAGCAAATCTATTTCACGGCTGGTAAGGTATATCCAGTTAATGCAGTTGCTTTTTATAGTTTCAGCCTCTTCTTTGTATCTGCTTTTAAGCGCATGATAACTCTGAACCGCAAGTAAAAAGCGGATATCGCGTGAACGTGCCGCAGAAATCATTGATGACATTGAAGAAATAGGCGGAAGCGAGCAGAACTCGTCAAGTATAAAATTAACCCTGTTTTTGAGTTTCAGATTACCGTTTGTCGACGCCTTATAAATAAGATATTCATACGCCTGCTTTACAAAGCAGGTAACCAGTGAATTGTACGTGGTCTTTTCATCGGGAACTATTAAAAATACTGCCGTTTTCTTTTCGTCAATGCTACTGATATCAACTTCATTATTTGCAAGCATATCAAGGAGCGACGGTCTTATTGAAAACGCGCGCAATTTGCTGTCAAGAACACTCAAAATTGATTTTTGCGTATCCCTAGGGGCATTTACCGAGCCGCTGAGCGCATCGAAAATGATTTCGTCATTTTTTGCGTAGCGCCACAGAATTGAATGAGTTGCCTGCTGCTCAAAGATTTTATGTCTCAATGCAATGATGTTGCTGATGTTAACAAAGCTTTCATCCTTGCCATGATCCTTTGCATATTTCATCGCAAGCATTATGAGTCCGAACAGACAGTCAGTGGCACTTCCGTCCCAAAACGGATCGTTTGTTGATGCCGTCTCAGCCGCCATATTTGCCGCAACGTCGTTTGCAAATTCTGCCGCAAGGTCAAGGTTGCCTTCCATATAAAAATGAAACGGAATTGCAAGCGGATTCCATGCTCTGCCATACATCGGCTCGCGGATATTGATAACTGCTATATCATATCCCTTTTCTTTAAGCTCGCCCGCAAGTCGGTTATGTATCTCTGCCTTGGGGTCGCTTATTATCATACTTTCGCCCGCGCATCCGAGAATCTTTATCGCAGGCTCTATTACACATCTCGTTTTTCTTGAGCCGGTGGCACCGAAAACGAGAGTGTGAGTATCGCCTGAATCTACTGCAAT
>JAFYPS010000199.1 GCA_017547395.1 Clostridia bacterium | reverse complement strand
TCCGCCGCCAAGGACGGCACAAATAGTATAAAAAGAGAAATAAAGTTTTAGGGAGGCTTTGTGCCTCTCGATACCATAATATGAAAATCAAACGTAAATGTGAGCATTCAAAATTCAAGATTTTTCGTGAAAACTATTGCAATATTACGAAAAATAGGTTAAAATAAAATGTAATAATTTATTGTGGGCGAGTATATGCGACAACGACCGCTTATTCTTTAAAGCCCCGTTTCAAAATAACACCAGTCGTTGAGAAGGATTTTTTGATATGGTAGTAGCAGGCGATTTCAAAAACGGTATTACTTTCGAGATGGAAGGCAATGTTCTTCAGGTCGTTGAATTCCAGCACGTAAAACCCGGTAAAGGTGCAGCATTTGTAAGAACCAAGCTTAAGAATGTTATCACCGGCGCTGTTATTGAAAAGACATTCAGCCCCACCGATAAGTTTGAGAACGCATACGTAGAGCGCAAGGATATGCAGTACCTCTACAATGACGGCGAACTTTATTACTTTATGGATATGGAAACTTATGACCAGCTTCCTATTAACGCAAGCACCCTTGGCGACGACTTCAAGTTCGTTAAGGAAAATATGATGTGCCGCGTTGTTTCCTACAAGGGCAACGTATTTGCAGTAGAACCTCCCACGTTCGTTGAGCTTGAGGTTACCGCAACCGATCCCGGCTTTGCAGGCAACACTGCAACCAACACTCTTAAGCCAGCAACTCTTGAAACCGGCGCGGTTATCAAGGTTCCGCTCTTTATCGAGGTTGGTGAAGTTCTCAAGGTTGACACCCGTACCGGTGAATACCTCTCCAGAGCGTAAAAATTACAATAAAAAAGCGCCTTTTTCGGCGCTTTTTTGATAAATTAAATTCCAAGGAGGATTTTAAAATGACTATTACTGAAAAGACCGCTTATCTCAAGGGACTTCTTGAGGGTATGAATATCGACGAAACCAAGGCAGAGGGTAAGCTTCTCAAGGCTGTTATCGAAACTCTCGACGAGCTTGCAAACGACCTTACCGACGTTGCTGAAGACGTTGCAACTCTCAACGACTACGTTGAAGAGCTTGACGAGGATCTTGGCGACGTAGAGGAGTACCTTTACAGCGATGATGACGAGTGCGACTGCGATTGCTGCGACTGTGACGACGATGAGTTCGAGTGCGACGGCGATTGCGACTGCTGCGACGAGGACTGCGACGGTTTTTATGAAGTAGAGTGCCCTAAGTGCGGCGCAAACGTATGCTTCGATGAAACCTGTGATCCCCGCGATCTTATCTGCCCTGCATGTCAGGAGCGCTTCGACTGCCTCGAGGGCGCAGACGAAGAGTAAATTTTGCATAACAAAAATCCGCTTCCTTTCGGAAGCGGATTTTTTGCATTGCAAAGAAAAAATAATGTTTAGCGAAGAAAACAATCCCTCAGTCAGCTATGCTCGAACCCCAAAACGCGCAAAGCGCATTTTGAGAACCCCTCGCGCTGACAGCTCCCTTTACACAAGGGAGCCTTGGTTTCATCGTGTTTTAGCCTCCCTTGTGCAAAGGGAGGTGGCGCCGTAGGCGACGGAGGGATTGGCCACATAAACAATAATTTCCCGTTAGTTCTTCAGTGAATGAATGGGTGCGGGGATTCGTCCTCCGCGGGAGATGAACTTTGCGCAGGAAACGGGAGAAACTTTCATTACGGGAGCGTATCCGAGCAGTCCGCCGAATTCTACGTTGTCGCCGATATTCTTGCCGGGCGCGGGAATTACGCGCACCGCGGTTGTTTTGTTGTTTACCATTCCGATTGCGATTTCGTCAGCGATAATGCCGCTTATGGTTTCTGCGGCGGTGTCGCCCGGGATACAAATCATATCAAGGCCGACCGAGCAAACCGCCGTCATAGCTTCAAGCTTCTCAAGCGTGAGGATGCCGCTTGCTGCGGCAGAAATCATACCTGCGTCCTCACTCACGGGGATGAACGCGCCCGAAAGTCCGCCGACGTGGCTTGATGCCATAACGCCGCCTTTCTTTACGGCATCGTTAAGCATTGCGAGTGCCGCGGTAGTTCCGCATCCGCCACAGGTTTCAAGTCCCATCGCCTCGAGAATGCAGGCAACGCTGTCGCCCACGGCAGGGGTAGGAGCAAGCGAAAGGTCAACGATTCCGTAGGGAACGTCAAGGCGCTTTGCCGCTTCGTAAGCGACAAGCTGACCTACGCGGGTAATTTTAAATGCAGTCTTTTTGATAACGTCGGCAAGCGTGGAGAAGTCGCAGTCGCCTGCACGGCGGATAGCCTTTTCCACAACGCCGGGGCCGCTTACGCCAACGTTTATTACGCAGTCGCTTTCACCAACTCCGTGAAATGCGCCCGCCATAAACGGATTGTCGTCAACCGCATTGCAGAATACAACGAATTTTGCGCAGCCGATAGCATCTCTGTCGGCTGTTTTTTCAGCGAGAGCTTTTACGGTTCTGCCCATACGTGCAACGGCATCCATATTGATGCCCGCCTTCGTCGAGCCGACGTTGACGGAGGAACAGACCATATTTGTTTCATTGAGCGCATCGGGGATGGCGTCGATAAGCGCGTTTGCGCCTACCGTCATACCCTTTTGTACAAGGGCAGAGAAGCCGCCGATGAAGTTAATTCCAAGGTCGCTTGCAGCTTTGTCAAGCGTCTTTGCAATTTTTACGTAATCGTCGCTTGTAGCCTTGCCGCCTATATATGAAATCGGGGTAACCGAAACGCGCTTGTTTACAATCGGGATGCCGTAAAGCTTTTCGATATCCTCTGCGGTGGATACAAGGTTTTTCGCAGAGCGCATAAGCTTGTCGTAGATATTGTCGCATAGGCGGTTTATATCGTCGCTTACGCAATCGTAGAGAGAAATACCCATAGTGACAGTACGCACGTCAAGGTTTTCCTCACGTATCATATTTATCGTTTCTAAGATGTCTTTTGTATTTATCATTTTTATTCCTTTGTTATTGGTGTTGGACGGATTTGACGGTTTTACCAAAATTTGCGGCTTTCAGCCGCAAAAGGCAAAGCCGAGAAGTATAAAATTTCAGAGAAATTTTATACTTTGTGCATTGTATTGAAAATATCCTCGTGCATGCAACGGATCTCAAGACCGCTTTCCTTGCCGAGTGCATCAAGTGCGTCTGTAAATGCGGCAAAATCGCTTGCAAGACCGCCGATTTCGGCGATCATAATCATTGCAAAATATTCGTCAAGAACGCTCTGTGTGATATCGGTGATATTGGCACCGTATTCCGCGCACTTTGCGCTTACCGATGCGATAATACCTACCTGGTCCTTGCCTATAACTGTAATAACTGCTTTCATTTTTCTTCTCCTGATTTAAAAATCATATATATAATAATACAATAAAATATAATATAATTCAATAAGAAATAGGCAAAAATATTGAAATTATAACTCAAATATGATACAATAAACTGAATAACTATGGAGGTCGGTAGTATGTACGAATATGATTTTTGCGAATACGCGGTTGAAAAGAAAAAAGAAGGCTCGTATCTTGCTAAAATAATCGCGATTTCTATTGTGCTTGTTGCGCTCCTGATAGTTATTTTTGCTGTGGCGATCCCTCTGCTTGGTATAAGTGTGGGTCTTATTGCCGCGGTGCTTTTCGGGGTTCTTGTGTGGTATCTTTCCCGCTATACCGCAATTGAATATGAGTACACGCAGACATCTTCGTCGGTTGATTTTGCGGCAGTTTATTCCAAGCAGTACCGCAAGGAAAAGTTGACCG
>JAFYPS010000198.1 GCA_017547395.1 Clostridia bacterium | reverse complement strand
GTCTTCAAGTGGGCCGGTATGTATCGTGAGGATAAGCTTGTCGTTTGCGTTTTTAAGCGCTGTAACGGTGTGACCGCGCTCCGTGAAAAGCTCTGTGAGATCGCGAGCTGAGATTTCGGTTGCTAAAGCTGTAATTTCGAATGTCATGTCGTTTGCTTGAAGCCTTAGCGACAGCGGACGGAGAACGTATGTGGTAAACATAATGAGAACCAATATGGTGAGCGAAACCTCAATAAAGCCCGCGCCTGCGACAAGACCGAGGCAAGCTGTAGTCCAGAGACCAGCGGCAGTAGTAAGACCGCGGACGCGGTTCTTGCTGACGATGATACTTCCTGCCCCGAGAAAACCGATGCCGCTGATTACCTGAGCACCGAGACGGGTCAGATCATTTACTCCGCCGTACTGCGAGGCAATAAGCTGGCTTATAATCATGACGGATGCTGCGCCGAGGCAGACAATAATGTGAGTGCGGAGACCTGCATCGTGTTTACTGCTTCCGCGTTCCATACCAATCAAAGCACCGCAGACAAGAGCTATAAGCAGTCGCACGAGTACGGTTACGTAAACCTCTAAAGGTATCAAATTCAACTCCAACATATGCAGTTCCTCCTTGAAATTAATGAATAGTCAAACTGATGAATAGCAAAAAGACGCAGAATACTTCTGCGTCTATGGCAATTCATGTGTACTTATATAGCGCGCTGAACCTTACCGGAACGGAGGCATCTAGTACAAACATAAATATGACGGGGTGAACCATCAACGATTGCTTTTACTCGCTTAACATTGGGCTTCCACATTTTGTTTGAACGTCTGTGTGAGTGAGAAACCTTAATGCCGAAAGTTACGCCCTTATCGCATATTGCGCATTTTGCCATCTGCCGCACCTCCTTCAAATTGTGTCAATAAACAGCATATAATATGATAACAGATTTTTTGTGAAAATGCAAGAGTTTTTTTGAAAAAATCTAAAATTAGGAAAAAATACAAACATATAACGTTTTTACCTTTATTTTTGCATTGATTGATGTGAATTAATGCTGTAAAATCTAATGTATGACAAAAATGAAAGGAAGTGGTTTTATGAAAAGGTTTATTATAGGTCTGCTTTCTGCAGCAATGCTTTTTACAAGTACCGCGGCAGCAAACGTAAAAGTTGACGGAGAAAAACTTGCAGGCGCAAAGCTTATTAATTCCGTTACATACGTGCCGATAAGAGATTTTGGCAACGTAATGTCAGATTGTGAAATTATATGGGATAACGACAGCCGCACGGCAAAAGTTGTGTTCTCCGAAAGGGAGATGAGCGCAAAAATAGGGGAACAGTATCTTGAGTGCGACGGCAGATATGTTTATTCAGATGCAGATAATAAAATTATTGACGGAAGCACGTATGTTCCGCTTCGGAGTGTAGCAAAGATTTTTGGCGCAGATGTTTCGTGGGATGGCACTACAAGGACGGCGTATGTGAAGCGTGACGGTGAGAGATTCGCGTCTGCAAATGAGTTTTATAATGCGCAGGATTTATATTGGCTCTCTAAAATCATAAGTGCAGAGAGCGCAGGAGAGCCTCTTAACGGAAAAATCGCGGTCGGAAATGTTGTCTTGAACCGTGTCCGCAACGAGCAATACCCAAACAGCATATATGAAGTTATCTTCGATACTAAAGATGGTGTGCAGTTTACGCCTGTGGCAAACGGCTCGATAGAAAATGCACCGACAGAGGAAAGTATCATGGCGGCAAAAATTTGCCTTGAGGATTACAAACTTTCAAACCATAATATATTATTCTTCTTGAACCCGCAGATATCAACAAGTACATGGGTTCCTCAAAACCGTGATTTTGTAATGACGATAGGCAGACACGATTTTTATGCGTAAACCTCTTGCATTTTTAAAAAAAGAGGTGTATAATACAGATGAAATAAATACAGGGGAGCTCGTGCTTGCGGGCTGAGAGGGAGTTCTCAAACTTCGACCCTATAACCTGATGCGGATAATGCCGCCGTAGGAAGTCATAGACGGAGATTTTTTACGGGAGACAGCCGGGTTGGGTGTCTCCTGTTTTTGTTTCACAATTCAATATGCAGGGGAGTCTGTATTTGCAGGCTGAGAGGAAGTTCTCAAACTTCGACCCTATAAACCTGATCCGGATAATGCCGGCGTAGGGAGCTTGGTAAAATACAATGTGAGTTGTACTTATTAAATGCCTTCGCCGATATTTTCGGCGGAGGTAATTTTATTTTGGAGGTGAAAGATATGAAAGCGAGTATTGCAATCCAGGTTCTTCCGAAAGTGGAGAGTGAAAGTGAACTTATCCGAATCGTGGATGAAGTAATTGCGTTTATCAAAAGCAGCGGGCTGCATTGCCATGTAGGACCTTTTGAAACTACCATTGAAGGTGACGATTATGATACACTTATGGATATCGTCAAGGAATGTCAGCACGTTGCCGTCAAAGCAGGGGCTGAGAGTGTGTCAGCATACGTTAAGGTAGTTTACCGCCCGGAAGGAGAGATACTGACAATTGAAGGAAAAATTAAAAAACATGCTGAGGCGTAATGCGCCGTCCTGCACTGCAGTTGCTGCCTTTCTGCTTTTGTGGCAGCTTGTATGCGTTACGGGAATAATACCGTCGT
>JAFYPS010000027.1 GCA_017547395.1 Clostridia bacterium | reverse complement strand
CTTTTATACCGCTACATAGAACCAAAGCTCACAACAATCGGTATTGACAAGGTGGGTATGGGCTCACTTGCCATGGATATGATTTTACAGAAAATCAAGGGAGAAGATGTACAAAGCATCCTCTTACCTATGGAGCTTATCCAACGTGATTCGGTAAAAACCTTAAACTGACACATTTCAAAAAGGACTGCAAAGCAGTCCTTTTTTATATTACATTCTGTCGATATATTCGCATGCAGCAAGTCCTGCGATCGCACCGTCCGAAACGGCAGTTGCAATCTGACGTACGCTCTTCACCCGGCAGTCGCCTGCGGTAAAGATACCGTCTGTTTTTGTCGCTCCGCTATCGTACGCTACAATATATCCGCGGTCAAGTTCAACAAGGTCACTAAACGCCTCGTTCTCGGGAGCAAGTCCAATGGCAATGAAAACACCGTCGCAAAGGAGAGTTTCCTCGCGTCCGTCCTTGTCGCAGACAACTACGCCGCTCAGCACGTCGCCACCGACGAATTCCTTTACCGTCTTGCCGAAATGCACGATAACGTTAGGCTTTGCAAGCAGAAGGTCGCTGAGTCTCTTTTCGCCCGTGAAACCGTCAAGATTCTGCACCACGGTGACACTGTTTGAGGTTTCGGAAAGCAAAAGCGCCTCCTGAAGAGCGGAATTTCCGCCTCCGACAACTATAACGTCCTTGCCCTCGTAGAAAGCACCGTCACATACTGCGCAAAAAGAAATTCCGTCACCAACAAACTTTGTTTCGCCCTCTACCCCAAGGAGTCTGTGCTTTGCACCGGTTGCAAGGATAACAGTTTTCGTTTCATATCTTGCAACGTCGGTGACTACGCTTTTCGTTCCCGCCGCGTGAGGCTCAATTCGAATAACCTCCTCAACGGTTACGTCAGCGCCCTGAGAAAGAACCTGCTCAACCATTTTGTCTGCAAGCTCGCTGCCGCTGACCGACTCAAATCCGGGATAGTTTTCAATCTTCGGCGAAAACGTCATCTGTCCGCCAAAGCCGTTCTTTTCAATTATAAGTACCTTTTTACCTGCACGGAGTGCGTACAGAGCGGCAGTCAGCCCCGCAGGGCCGCCGCCGACAATTATTACGTCATGCATTGACTTTAGATCCTTTACGCGCGATAAATTCTCTTACGCCTACAACGTTAACGAACTTTTCTGCATTCTCACCGTCTGTTACGATAAGTGCGGGAACCTGCTTGAGTCCGAGACTCTGAGCCATTTCCTTGTGTTCTTCAACGAAAAGCTTTTCATATTCAATACCCGCATCATCAAGAAGCTTTGCAGCTATCTTGCAGTTAGGGCAGGTCTTAGTGGTGAAGAGGATGGTGCGTGCATCTGCCATAGCAGTTTCTTCTGCCACGTCATCGCATACACATTCTTCAGCAGGACCCTCGTGCTTCAGCACGCTTGTTTCGATAACGTACTCTTTACGTTCCTTGAATTCCTGACTCTTACCGTCGTTCCAGTTCTGTACGGGACGGTAGTAACCTGTGATACGGCTGTAAACCTCGGTCTTTTCGCCGCAGTGCGGGCAGGAATAATGCTCGCCTGCAAGGTAACCGTGCTCACGGCAGATAGAATACGTGGGAGAAAGTGTGTAGTAGGGGAGACGGTAGTTCTCTGCAACCTTACGTACGATGGATGCAGCCGCCTTCCAGTCGGGAAGACGCTCGCCAAGGAACGCGTGGAATACAGTACCCGAGGTGTAGAGAGTCTGAAGCTCGTCCTGAACGTCGAGTGCAGAGAAAACGTCGTCCGTATAGCTTACGGGGAGGTGAGAGGAGTTGGTATAGTAGGGTGCGCCGTCCTCACCGCCGCCGGCAGTGATAATATTGGGATAACGCTTAACGTCATGCTTTGCAAAACGGTAAGTGGTGGACTCTGCGGGAGTAGCCTCAAGGTTGTAGAGGTCGCCGTACTCCTCCTGATAGTCGGAGAGACGCTCACGCATATGGTTGAGAACGTCCTTGGTGAACTTCTGTGCTTCTTCCTTAGTAAGGTCAGCGCGGAGCCAACGTGCATTGAGGCAAGCCTCGTTCATACCGATAAGGCCGATGGTTGAGAAGTGATTCTCAAACGTGCCAAGGTATCTCTTGGTATAGGGGTAAAGTCCCTCGTCCATAAGCTTTGTAATAATCTTACGCTTGATGGAGAGCGAACGTGCCGAAATGTCCATCATATGGTCAAGGCGCTTATAGAAGTCAGCCTCGTCCTCTGCAAGATATGCAATTCTCGGCATATTGATGGTAACAACGCCTACAGAACCGGTAGACTCGCCGCTGCCAAAGAAGCCGCCTGTCTTTTTGCGGAGTTCACGAAGGTCAAGACGGAGTCTGCAGCACATCGAACGAACGTCGGAAGGCTCCATATCGGAATTGATATAGTTTGAGAAGTAAGGAGTGCCGTACTTGCTGGTCATCTCAAAGAGAAGACGGTTGTTTTCGTTATCGGACCAGTCAAAGTCGCTTGTAATAGAATAGGTGGGGATAGGATACTGGAATCCTCTGCCGTGAGCGTCACCCTCAATCATAATTTCGAGGAACGCCTTGTTTACCATATCCATTTCGCGCTTACAGTCACCGTAGGTAAAGTCCATTTCCTTGCCGCCTACGATTGCGGGCATATTCTCCATATCCTTCGGAACAGTCCAGTCGAGAGTGATGTTGGAGAAGGGTGCCTGAGTACCCCAACGGGAAGGAGTATTTACGCCGTAAATGAACGCCTCAAGGCTCTTCTTTGTCTGCTCATAGGTAAGGCCGTCAACCTTAACGAAAGGAGCAAGATAGGTGTCGAAAGATGAGAATGCCTGTGCGCCTGCCCACTCGTTCTGCATAATACCGAGGAAGTTAACCATCTGGTTGCAGAGAACCGAAAGGTGCTTTGCGGGAGCAGAGGTCATCTTTCCGGGGATGCCGCCAAGACCTTCTTTGATAAGCTGCTTGAGCGACCATCCTGCACAGTAACCGGTAAGCATAGAAAGGTCGTGAATGTGAATGTCGGCACTTCTGTGAGCCTGAGCGATCTCGTTGTCATAAACCTCGGAGAGCCAGTAGTTTGCAGTGATAGCACCTGAGTTTGAAAGGATAAGACCGCCTACGGAATAGGTAACGGTAGAGTTTTCCTTAACGCGCCAGTCGGTAACCTTAACGTAAGAGTCAACGATTTCCTTGTAGTCAAGAATAGTGGACTTGAGGTTACGGAGCTTTTCGCGCTGACGGCGGTAAAGAATATACGCCTTTGCAACCTCGGCATAGCCGCCCTGAACCAGAACCTCTTCTACGCTGTCCTGAATATCTTCAACCGCGATAAGATCGTCCTTAATCTTCGCCTCAAAGTTTGCAGTAACCTTGAGTGCGAGGAAGTCTATAATGCTGGGATGATAGTTAACTTCGCACGCTTCAAAAGCCATCTCGATAGCCTTTGTAATCTTCGCCATGTCAAAATCAACAATTTTGTTATCTCTTTTTCTTACATGATACATAAAAAGCCGTCCTCCATATAGCAGTGTATGTTAAAATATTTTTTGTGAGCATACATACAATACCATATATAGGGCGGCTTGTCAATAGAAAAGCACAATATTTTGGAATAATTTTTCGAGTGAGACACTATATATTGTGGTCACCCGCGGATTTGCGCATCGGGTACATACTGCCTTGCAACCGCTAAAAGCGCCTCTGCATGCGCTTTTTCGCACTCAAAAGAGCTTGCATATTCACTGCCTGCCACAATGTCTCCCGAGTCCTTAAAGGGCTGGAGAAAGTATTTTTTCGCGCCTGAAATCCATTTGCCGATAGAATGCATATCCTCTTTCGTATGGAGGTTGCCTGTAATCGTG
>JAFYPS010000197.1 GCA_017547395.1 Clostridia bacterium | reverse complement strand
TATCGCCGTTGACAAGATTATTGACGACGGCGCAAACCTGATTGTCACAGTTGACACGGGTATTACCGCCAACGAAGAGGTTGAACACGCCAAGAGCAGAAACGTTGACGTTGTCGTTACCGACCATCACGAATGCCACGGCGACCTGCCGAAAGCGGCAGCGGTAGTCAATCCGCGCCGCCCCGACTGCGACTATCCTTTCAAGGAGCTTGCGGGCGTAGGCGTCGTATTCAAGCTGCTCTGTGCTTTTGAGGCGGCTCACAATAACATTCCCGAGGCAGAGGCGGTTCGCCGCGTATGCCGCTCGTATGCCGACCTTGTTGCCATCGGCACAATCGCAGACGTTATGCCGATCAAAGACGAAAACCGTCTTATCGTTGCATACGGACTTCACAAAATGGAAAGCTTTGACCGCATAGGTCTCACCGCGCTTTGCGAAGCGGTTTCGCGAAAGCCCGACGGCTCCCGTATGCTTCGCTCACCGAAAATCACGTCAGGCTTTATCGGCTACACTCTCGCTCCGCGAATCAACGCGGCGGGACGTATCAGCACGGCAAGCCTTGCAGTTGAACTCTTCCTCACAAGCTCTCGCGAAAAGGCGGACGAGCTTGCATACCGCCTTTGCGACATAAACCGCGAAAGACAGGCGGAGGAAAACCGTATCGCACAGGAGGCGTATGCAAAAATCGAGGCTGACCACGATTTTGAAAACAACCCCGTTATCGTGCTTGAGGCTGACGAATGGCACCACGGCGTTATCGGAATCGTTGCCTCGCGTATCACCGAAAAATACGGACTCCCCTCTATACTTATCTCGTTTGACGGCGCGCAGAGCGACGGAAACGTTAACATCGGCAAGGGCAGCGGCCGCTCGGTCAAAGGTCTTAACCTTGTCGACGCGCTCGTTCACTGCAGCGACCTTCTTGAAAAATTCGGCGGACACGAGCTTGCGGCGGGCCTTTCGGTTCGCAGAGAAAACATCGCAGCCTTCCGCGAAAAAATCAACACCTACGCCCGCGAAAACTTCTCGCACGACGACCTCGTTTCTACTCTTGACGCCGACTTTGAAATCGGCAGCGACGAGGTAAATATAGCCAATGCCGACGAGCTTCGTCTGCTTGAGCCGTACGGTGTTGCAAACCCCGTTCCCTCATTCGTACTGCGAGGCGTAACAATTTCCGAAATTCAGGCAATTTCCTTTGGCAAGCATACTAAAATTCTGCTTTCGAGAGATGAAATGCAGCCGCTCACCGCGATGTACTTCTCCCGTTCGCCCAAGGAAATCGAGGTTTATCCCGGCGACGTTGTGGATATCCTCGCGACAATGGATATAAACGATTTCGGCGGACAGCGTACCGCACAGCTTATCGTGCGCGACCTGCACCTTTCAAGCCAAACCCAGCTTGCCTATGAGGAAATGCGCCGCCGCTATGCCGAAATCAAGGCAGGCGCACCCATCATAGAAAGCGAGTACCCCACAAGAGAAGACTTTGGCACGGTTTACAACTTTATACGCCGCCGCGCACGCTTTGGCGAAGATGAGTTTACGGTTCGCGAGATGCTGATGCGCGATGACTTTGTCGAGTCTGTCGGCTACGTCAAGCTCCGTATAATTCTCACCGTTCTTCTCGAACTCAATCTTGTCGGAATGACAGAAATTGACGACGAAAAGTACGCGTTCAAGCTTCACTATCAGCAAAAGCATACCGACCTTGAAAAATCCGCGATTTTAAAAAAGCTCCGCGCGTCCATACGCAAGGGGTAAAAATTTCCCAAAAAGGTTTAGAGAGTACGAGAACCTTTCCTCAAAAGGTTCTCGTAAACAATTTATTTATGGACAAAATACTTGAAAAATTACACGTCGCGCTTGATACGAGCGGCAGGAACTATAACCGCGAAAAAATCGACGCGGCATATTACTATGCAGACGAGCTTCACGAGGGACAGATGCGTCAGAGCGGCGAACCGTATATCTCGCATCCCGCAACGGTTGCTGAAATTGCCGTAGGGCTTGGACTTGACACCGACGCTATCTGCGCCGCGCTTCTTCACGACACCGTTGAGGACTGCTCTGACAAGACCAACCTCGACATAATCAAAGAAAAATTCGGCGCCGAAGTTGCCATGCTCGTTGACGGCCTTACAAAACTTGTACTTATCGACGTTGAAGACAAGGAAGAGGCGAATATCGAAAACATCCGCAAGATGCTTCTCGCGATGTCAAAGGATATCCGCGTTATTTTCGTAAAGCTCTGCGACCGCCTGCACAATATGCGTACCCTCGCGGCAAAGCGCGAGGAGAGACAGCGCGCCATCGCTCTTGAAACGATGTATATCTACGCGCCGCTTGCACACCGTCTCGGTATCTCTCTTATCAAGCAGGAGCTTGAGGACCTCAGTCTTTCCTACCTTGACCCGCTCGGCTACAACGAGGTAAAAAACAAGGTTAACGAAAGATACGGTCTTTCGCGCACACTGCTTGACGAATCAAAGGATGCCATTGACAAAAAGCTTCGCGAAAACGGTATAAATTTTGAACTCAGCGGAAGAGTCAAGTCCACTTATTCGCTTTACAATAAAATGCACAAGCAGAATAAGAACTTTGACGAGATTTACGACTTTTACGCGCTCCGTATAATCGTTGATACCGAGCTTGAGTGCTATACCGCGCTCGGTCTTATCCACGAGATGTTCCACTCTATCCCCGGCCGTTTCAAGGACTATATCTCTACCCCGAAGCCGAACCTCTACCGCTCGCTCCACACAAGCGTAATGAGCCCGTCGGGTATCCCGTTTGAAGTGCAGATACGTACCTTTGAAATGCACCGTATCGCAGAGTTCGGTATCGCGGCGCACTGGAAGTACAAGTCGGGCGAAACCGCCGACTCAAGCATTGACGAAAAACTTCAGTGGGTTTCCCGCCTCCTCGCAATCGAGGACGATACAAGAGATACGAACGAATTTCTCGACGCGTTCAAAATTGACATTTTCCGTCACGAAACCTACGTTTTCACACCGCGCGGTGACGTTCTTGTACTTGCGCAGGGCTCGACCTGTATCGACTTTGCATATGCAATTCACTCCGCTGTCGGCAACAAGATGGTCGGTGCAAAGATAAACGGCACCATCGTGCCTATCGACCGCGCTCCCCAGACGGGTGACATCATAGAAATCCTTACCTCTTCTTCTTCAAAAGGACCAAGCCGTGACTGGCTCTCGATAGTTAAGACCAGTGATGCGCGAAGCAAGATTCGCCAGTGGTTCAAGAAAGAAAAGCGCGACGAAAACATCACGCTCGGTAAGGCGGATATCGACCGCGAGCTTCGCAAGCTCGGCAGGCAGTATTCGGTTGAGCAGCGCGACGAAATTGCAGGCAATATCGCCCCGAGAGTCGGTATGCAGAATGCAGACGACCTCTACAATATGCTCGGCTACGGCGGAATTCCGCTTTCAAAGATTCTCGTCAAGCTCCGCGACGAGTTTGACAGAGTTGTAAAAGCTCCCGAAGTGCCCCTCGCTCCTGAAGAGGTCAAGCTCGCGGCACCGAGCAAGGTCCGCTCGACCGGAGGCGTTGTCATCGACGGCGAGGACGGCTGCGTTACCAAGTTTGCACACTGCTGCAACCCTCTCCCCGGCGACAGAATCATCGGCTTTATCACACGCGGCTACGGTGTTTCCGTGCATAAAATCGACTGTCCCAACGTTCTTCGCGGACAGGAAAGCGAGGAGTCGCGCGACCGCTTTATCAACGCGCATTGGGAATACGATGCATCAGAGGATACCGCAGGCGGCTTCTACGAGGCGCTCGTAATCATCTATGCCGAAAACTCCCTCTCTCTCCTTGCGGATATCACGGGTGCGCTTGCCGATATGAAGGTTTCGCTACTGCAGATAAACACGCAGAAACGCGGAGAGGACACCATTCTCATCAACATAACCGTAGGTTGTAAAAACATCAGCCACTATAACTCTATAGTTGCAAGGCTGAAGAAGATTAACAGTGTAATTTCAGTGACAAGAGGTATCGGAAAATGATAGCAGTTGTACAAAGAGCAAAAAATGCCTCTGTAATTGCGGACGGTGAGCAGGCGGGAAAGTGCGAAAACGGACTTTTCGTCCTTCTCGGCGTGCTTGACGGCGACAGTGAAAAGGATGCCGAAATTCTCGCGGCAAAAATATCAAAGCTCCGCATTTTCACCGACGAAAACGATAAAATGAATCTCTCGGTGACGGATATTTCGGGCAGTGCGCTCGTTGTGTCGAACTTTACCCTCGGTGCGGATATTCACAAGGGCAACCGCCCGTCGTTTACTCCCGCGGCAGCGCCCGATATTGCAAATCCTCTCTACGAATATTTCTGCGAGAAGCTTACAGCCGAGGGCGTCCCTACCGAAATGGGCGTTTTCGGTGCGGATATGAAGATTACCTTCACCGCAGACGGTCCCGTGACAATCCTTATGGATTCAAAAATCTGGGTAAAATAAAAGAAAGATAAATTAAAGTTTATACGAATATAATCCCTGTTTTTTCGGCGGGTTTCCCGACGAAAAAACTCCTTAAAGGCTCGGCGGCGGTGAGCCGCACGCGAGTAATCGAGCCTCTCCACTTCAAAGTCCAAAGGACTTTGAAGTGATTAAAACTTTAATTTTCACATTTGATATGATTCTTAACATAAAAGGAAATTTAAACAGATATTACGCGCAAACGCTCT
This sequence comes from Clostridia bacterium, assembly GCA_017547395.1. The sequence continues at coordinate 1,604 of JAFYPS010000197.1, read as the reverse complement.
GTCTTATATACTTTCCCGGCGCAAAATTTGCCGAGAATGAAAAGCCGAGCGAGTTTGTGCCACAAGTAGATTTTGTCGTTGTCGATAAAGAGGACGGCATTTATTCGCATGCGGCTATCACTCTCGGAGACAAAAAGTGCGAAGCAGAATGCTTTGTTCCCTTTTCGGATCTCTTTCCGTCCGACCGCGTTCGAAAGATGGCTTCAGGACACGCGATGACTCTCGCCGCAAAGGACTTCTTCGGCTTTATCTCCCCGTGGGGACTGCTCACGGGAGTTCGCCCCGCAAAGGTTGCGGCACAGTACCTTGAGGGCGGTTTTGGCGTTATGAAAACCAGAAAACTGCTCGCAACCGAGTATTTTCTTAATCCGAAAAAGGCGTTTCTCGCAACCGCGGTCGCGCAAAACGAGTTAAAACTTACGAAAGACCTCTCCGAAAACGATTGCAGCGTATACGTTTCTATCCCGTTTTGCCCCACGCGCTGCGCGTACTGCTCTTTCGTATCCGCATCGCAGAAAATGCTCTCGGTGCTTGACGACTATCTCCTGCTTTTGCACAAGGACATCAAGAACGTTTTCGCCACGATCAAAAAGCTTGGCAAGCGCGTTGCTACCGTCTATATCGGCGGCGGCACGCCTACGACGCTTAATGCGCGTCAGCTCCGCAAGCTTCTCTCGGTCATAGCATCCTGCACCGACGTTTTCGCACTTGACGAATTCACGCTTGAAGCGGGACGCCCCGACACAATTACCGCGGACAAAATGCGTATTGCCGCGGAATTCGGCGTTACAAGAGTAAGCGTAAATCCGCAAACGCTTGCGGACGACGTCCTTTCCGAAATCGGCAGACGCCATACGGCAAAGGAATTTTTCAAGGCGTACGAAATAGCAAAGCAGTCGGGCATACGCGACATAAATACCGACCTTATCGTCGGTCTGCCGGGTGACAATTTCAAGAAATTCTCCTCATCCCTTGAGCAGATAATTTCACTTGACCCGTCAAACATTACCGTACATACCTTCTGCTTCAAGCGCGCGGCGGCACTCTCAAGCCCAAGCGGTGAGCAGTTTGTCCCCGACGTGCCTATGAGCGCAAAGTGCATTCAGTATTCTCAGCTTATGCTCGGCAATGCCGACTATAAGCCTTACTATATGTACCGCCAGAAGAACGCGGTCGGCAATCTCGAAAACGTCGGCTATGCAAAGGCGGGACACGAATGTATGTACAACGTCTATATGATGGAGGAACTGCAGACTATCTTCGGCGCAGGCGCAGGCGCGGTTACAAAGCTTGTTGACCCTCACGGCGGTAAGGACGGAACAAGAAGCATCAAGCGCATATTTTCACCGAAATATCCATACGAATATATAAGGGATATCGAAAAAATCCTCTGCGGCTCGCCCGAGGAGAACATCCCCTCCTATTCCGACAAGGTTATGGAGTTTTATAAAAATTAAAGGTTTTAATAGTTTGCCACGAACCCCTCATCCGTCACCTTTCGGTGACACCTTCCCCCGAGGGGGAAGGCTAAAGGCAGTAATTACAAGGCTTCCCCCTTGGGGGAGGCTCCGCCGTAGGCGGTGGTGAGGGGTAGCCGCCGCAGC
>JAFYPS010000196.1 GCA_017547395.1 Clostridia bacterium | reverse complement strand
GATATGTCCAACTGCGAACCCTTTATTCTTTGTAAGGGAGGCAGAGGTGGCTGGGGTAACCGCCATTTTGCGACACCTACGCGACAGATTCCAAAATTCGCCAAGAGCGGTACCAAGGGCGAAGAGCGCGAGGTTATTCTTGAACTGAAAATGCTTGCGGATGTCGGACTTGTAGGATTTCCCAACGTAGGAAAGTCCTCTATAATTTCATGCATCAGTGCGGCAAAACCTAAAATTGCAAACTATCATTTTACTACTCTTTCACCGAGTCTTGGCGTAGTTCAGGCAGGCGAGGGAAGAGGATTTGTTGCGGCGGATATTCCGGGACTTATCGAGGGGGCTTCCGACGGTCTTGGACTTGGACATGAGTTTTTGCGCCACGTTGACCGTTGCAGATTGATTCTTCACGTTGTTGACGTTTCCGGTGTCGAGGGAAGAAACCCGATTGAAGATATCGAAACTATAGACCGCGAGCTTGCGCGTTATAGTGAGGATATTGCAAGCCGTCCGCAGATTATTGTTGCAAACAAGCACGATATGATAGAGTCGGGTATGACCGATATCGAGGAGTTTGAAAAGTACGTTAAGGAAAGCGGCAGACAGCTTGTCTACGTCAGCGCAATGACCGGTGAAAACCTTGACAAACTCGTTCATATGACTGCCGATATGCTTGAAACTCTGCCTCCGCTCACGGTTTATGAACCTGAGGTAACCGAAGAAGACGAGGCGATCCCCAAGGGCGAGCGCACGACAACTGTTCGCCGTGAAAACGACGTTTACTACGTTGAGGGAGATTGGCTCTATAATCTTATGGGGCAAGTCAACACTGACGACTATGAATCGCTTTCATTCTTCTCGCGCGTGCTTCAGAAAGCAGGCGTTATAGATATGCTTGAAGAAAAAGGATGTAAAGACGGCGATACCGTTAATATCTACGACTTTGAATTCGATTTCGTAAAATAACTGCATAAGAGATATAAAAAACGCAAAGAATAAGATATTCATTTAATCGGAGGTCTTATCTTTGCGTTTTTTAAAAATATTTTGCGGCAGTGTTTTTATATGTACGGTTTTATATCTGATTTGCTTTTCTGCTGAAGGCAGTATATACGGTGACGTTTTGCGAATGCACGTTATTGCAAATTCGGACAGTGAAAACGACCAGAAAATTAAAATGGAAGTTCGCGATATGATTATAGAAAAATACGGGAGAGAGCTTTCTGCGTTTTCTGACAAGGAAGGCGCGTTAAGAGCAGCACAGTCAATGCTGTCCGAGATAGAAAACGAAGTGAATACCTATCTCTCAACAAGAGCAACGTATAGTTGTTCGGTAGTGATAGAGGATAGTTACTTCCCGACGAAATCTTACGGCGATTACAGTTTACCGCAAGGAAAATATACGGCTCTTTGCATTAAACTCGGAAAAGCGAAGGGGCAGAATTTCTGGTGTGTACTGTTTCCACCGCTTTGTCTCGGTGCAAGCACGAAAGCTCCTGAAGAACTGTTTGTGGATTGCGGGATTGATAAAGATGAATACGAGCTTATGAAAGGCGAAAAACCGGTTTATAGGCTGAAATTTCGCGTACTGGAGCTGTTAAACTGATGTTGACAGTAATTAGCTGAAATGATATAATTTTTGTGATAATTCTGCATTACTGATACAGACTGCTTTCGAAATTTTTAAAAGCAATTTGAAGAATATTTGAGAGGACTTAATATGTTCAACGAAAAAATCAAAGGGAATCTTGGCTTTGGGTGTATGCGCTTGCCAATGATAAACAAAGAGGAAAAGATAATAGACAAAGATGAGTTCTGCCGTATGACGGATGCCTTTATGGATGCGGGCTTCAATTATTTTGATACTGCATACGGATACATAGACGGCAAGAGTGAGCTTGCAGTACGCGACTGCCTTACTTCGAGACATGACAGAGAAAGCTACGTTCTTGCAGACAAACTTTCATATTGGTGCTTTGAAAAAGAAGAAGACGTTCTCCCGTTGTTTGAAAAACAGCTTGAACGTTGCGGTGTGGAATATTTTGACCTTTATTTGTTCCACTGTATGAACCACGAGGGGTATGAAAAGCATAAGCGTTGCAACACTTTTGAAATTGTAAAAAAGCTAAAAGACGAGGGCAAGATAAAGCATATCGGAATGTCGTTCCATGATACTGCGGATTACCTTGATATGATACTTACCGAGCAGCCATATATGGAATTTGTTCAGTTGCAGTTGAATTATCTTGATTATGACGATCCGACTGTGCAGAGCAAGGCTTGCTATGACGTTGCCGTAAAACACGGAAAAAAGGTAATAGTAATGGAGCCTGTCAAGGGTGGTGCACTTGCGGATTTGCCGGCGGATGCAGCCAAAGAACTGCGCAAACTCGGTGATGCAAGTCAGGCATCTTATGCACTTCGCTATGCGGCTACGTTCCCCGCGGTATTTATGGTTCTTTCGGGAATGGGCGATATGAAAATGATGAACGATAACGTAAATACTTTTAAAAATTTCGTTCCGATAACCGAAAAAGACGTTGAAACCTTTGATAAGGTACGCGAAATTGTAAGAAAAGTAAAGCAGATTCCTTGCACAAGGTGCAATTACTGCGCCGACGTTTGCCCGTCGGGTATACCGATATCCGAAATCTTTTTTATTTATAATAAGCTTATGGGTGCAAAAATATCGCGCTCGGAAACAAAAGAACTCCTTGTGCCTTACCGCGAAAAAATCAATGAATGCATAAAATGCGGAAAGTGTGAAACGAATTGTCCGCAAAGTATAGAAATCAGAGAGCGTCTTGAAAAAATCAACAAGCTTGTTAACGACTAAATATATCGGAAAGTGCTTTCGCAGAGAATTCAGGGGTTAAAGCGCCCACTGCTGAAAGCAAATCTACAGAACTTCAAAGAAGAAGTAGGTGAAAATATGGAAAAGGCAAAAGTTTATTTTACAAATATGCGTTCTCATGGCGGAGAGAGTTTGCTTGCAAAGCTGAAAAGATTAATGAAAAGTGCGGGGTTTGAAAAAATAGATTTTGACGGAAAATTCACAGCAGTGAAAATTCATTTTGGAGAGCCCGGCAACCTTGCCTATCTTAGACCGAATTATGCTAAGGTTGTGTGCGATTATATAAAAGAACTCGGCGGAAAGCCTTTTTTGACCGATGCTAACACGCTGTACGTTGGTGGCAGAAAAAATGCACTTGATCATCTCGACAGTGCATATACAAACGGATATAATCCTTTTCAAACGGGCGTACATACGATAATTGCAGACGGTCTTAAAGGTACGGACGAGGTCTATGTACCTGTAGAAGGCGGAGAGTACGTTAAAGAAGCGAAAATAGGCAGAGCATTGATGGATGCGGATATCGTTATCTCGCTTACTCATTTTAAGGGACACGAAGAAGCCGGCTTTGGCGGAACACTTAAAAATATCGGTATGGGCGGCGGAAGCCGCGCAGGCAAGATGGAAATGCACAGTGCCGGCAAGCCTAAAGTTAAAGAAAAGAAGTGCATCGGCTGCGGAATGTGTACCAAGTATTGCGCACACGATGCTGTTAACGTGGTAAATAAGAAAGCTGCGATAAACCTTGATAAATGCGTAGGTTGCGGACGCTGCATAGGCGTATGCCCCAAGGATGCAATGATGGCGCCATTTGATGAAACCGGCGAAAAGATGAACTGCAAGATTGCGGAATATACTAAGGCGATAATTGACGGAAGACCGAACTTTCATATCAGCCTTGTTATAGACGTATCACCGTACTGTGACTGTCACGGTGAAAATGACGTCGCTATTGTACCCGATATCGGTATGTTTGCTTCGTTTGACCCAGTAGCACTTGATATGGCGTGTGCCGAGGCGGTTATCAATGCCCCCGTTAATAAAGGCTCTTTGCTTGACGAGGTTGAGCATAATCACGGTGACCATTTTGCAAACGTCAGCCCCAATACCAATTGGCGCACTCAGCTTTCGCACGGCGAAAAAATCGGAATAGGTACAACAAAGTACGAGCTTGTTACAATAAAGTAAAAGAAGTCGGCGTAAAACGCCGACTTCTTTGCATAAAGCAAGGACGGTGTTTCCACCGTCCTTTTATCATATATTAGCCGAGTCTCTTTGCGAGAGCGTCGAGTTCTTCGTGAAGCTCTGCGGGAACGTGGTCGCCGATCTGAGCGTAGAACTCACGGATGTTAGCAACGTCTTCCTTCCAGGAATCAACGTCAACTGTGAGAAGTTCCTTGATGGTATCAACAGTAATGCCGTCAAGACCTTCGATATTGATGTCTTCTGCCTTAGGAACGTAACCGATAGCGGTTTCTACTGCGTCAACCTTATCTTCGCAACGAGCGAGGATCCAGAGAAGAACGCGCATATTGTCACCGAAGCCGGGCCAGATGAAGTTGCCTTCGTCGTCGGTGCGGAACCAGTTAACGTTGAAGATCTTGGGAGCGTTGGGAATCTTCTTACCCATATCAAGCCAGTGCTTGAAGTAGTCGCCCATATTGTAGCCTACGAAAGGACGCATAGCCATGGGGTCGCGGCGAACTACGCCAACTGCACCTGCAGCTGCTGCGGTAGTCTCGGAAGCCATAATGGAACCAACGAAGGTACCGTGCTGCCAGCCCATAGACTGGTAAACGAGGGGAGCGGTCTTTGCGCGGCGGCCGCCGAATACGATTGCAGAAATCGGAACGCCTGCGAGATTGTTGAACTCAGAAGAGATGCAAGGGCAGTTGGTAGCCATTGCAGTGAAGCGGGAGTTGGGATGAGCGCCGCAAGTGGACTTATCCTTCTTGTCGTACTTAGTGCAATCCCAAACGTTACCCTTCCAATCGATAGCGTTCGTAGGAGGATTGTTATCGAGACCTTCCCACCAAACAGTGTTGTCATCAAGATTGTGAACAACGTTGGTGAAGATGGTGTCCTTCATAGTGGTGTGGAGAGCGTTGGGGTTGGACTTTTCGTTAGTACCGGGAGCAACGCCGAAGAAGCCGTTTTCGGGGTTTACTGCCCAGAGTCTGCCGTCCTTACCAACACGGAGCCAAGCAATGTCGTCGCCTACGCACCATACCTTGTAACCGAGGTTCTGGTATACTGCGGGAGGAATGAGCATAGCGAGGTTGGTCTTACCGCAAGCAGAGGGGAATGCAGCGGAGATATACTTAACGTCACCGTTAGGATATTCAACGCCGAGGATGAGCATATGCTCAGCCATCCAGCCTTCTTTTCTGCCGAGGTAGGATGCAATACGGAGTGCAAAGCACTTCTTGCCGAGAAGAACGTTTCCGCCGTAACCGGAGTTGATAGACCAGATGGTGTTATCCTGGGGGAAGTGGCAGATG